>JBKHIN010000078.1:0-9885 GCA_046538635.1 Alphaproteobacteria bacterium | reverse complement strand
CAGGACGGCAGGACCGCCTGCTACGATCTGGTCGAAAACCGGCACGAAAATCACATTCTCGCCCGCACCGTCGCGCCTGCGCGGGCGGACGGCGAGCAGGTCCGCACGGCGCGGTCAATCGCGGAAACGGTGCTGGGCGCCCTCGACTATGTGGGCGTGCTGGCGGTCGAACTGTTTGAATGCGAGGACGGCGCGCTGCTGGTGAACGAGATCGCGCCGCGCGTCCACAATTCCGGCCACTGGACGCTGGACGCCTGCGCCGTCAGCCAGTTCGAGCAGCATGTCCGCGCTGTGGCGGGCTGGGCGCTGGGCGATCCGGTGCGCCATTCGGACGCCATCATGGAGAATCTGATCGGACGCCAGGCCGCCGCCTGGGCGGCCTATCTGGGACAGCCCGACTGCGTGCTCCATCTCTACGGCAAATCGGCCATGCGCGCCGGGCGCAAGATGGGGCATGTCACGCACATCTATACGAAGGGGAAGCTGCCGGCCGATGCGGAGTTGCGCCACACGGTTACCGGTGCCGCTACCAATGTTCCGTATTCCAACAACTAGCCCGCCCGGTGAGGCGGCAAGGCTTCCCTCAGCGCCGCGGACGGCCGGAGGTGAACCCCGCCAGCACACGGAACGGGTCGGGCACGTCCTTGAAGCGCTCGCGCGCCTGCGCCTTGAACTTCTCGATCGTCATCACATCGCCGATGCGCCGGTCGAGAAAGGCCCAGGTCTCGGCGCTGTCCGCCGACCGGTCGGAGAACCAGTGCATGAGCGTGGAAGAATAGACGCCCGCCAGCAGCGTGCGCTTGGTATAGAAATTAAAGTCCGTGGACGTATCGCCGATGGCCCGCCACATGGCGTCCACCGTGCGGTAGACGAGTTTCGCCCCCGTGGGCGCGTGCATGGGCAGCGACAGGAGGCCGGCCGCCCGCCGCGCCGCCTCCTTCGTTTCCGAGAGGGCTTCGATCCGCAGGCGAACGGCCAGCGTGACCTTTTCGCGTACCTTGAGGGCCGCCAGATCGGTTTCGGCAAGCTGCTCCTTCATGACCTGGTCTGCGATATGCGAGTAATAGCTGATGGCGTCGATCACGCCGCGCGGAAAGGCCTGGCGCTGGGCCGCCCGGTCGTAACCGGCCTCCGTGGCGGCGCGGCGCAGCGTCTCCACCGTCCAGCCGTCGAAGGGCACGATTTCGAGCATTTTCTGCAGGATCGCGTTGCGCACCTCGTCCCAGTCCACTCCCTGTTCCGGGCCGGGGCCGTTACCGCCTTCGCTCGATGGGCTCATGATGTTCCTCCTTCGCGGGCCGGGACCCAATAGCGCCATTCGCTCTCGAAAATGAGCGTGGAGAGATTGCGCATTCGTTGCGGATACAGAACGCCGTCCAGATGGTCGCACTCATGCTGGACGACCCTTGCGTGAAAGCCGCTGGCCTGCCTCTCGAAAGGCTCGCCCCCCGCATCGAGGCCGCGATAGCGCAGCCGCGTATAGCGGGGCACCAGCCCGCGCAGGCCCGGAACGGACAGGCAGCCCTCCCACCCCTCTTCCATCTCGTCCGTGAGGATCTCGATTTCGGGATTGACGAGCACGGTCAGCGGCGCGGTCTCCTCCGGCGATTGTGCTTCTTCGCCCCGTTCTGCGGGCGCGTGGAAAATGACGATGCGCTGCGCCTCGTGGACCTGCGGCGCGGCAAGTCCCGCGCCGCCGGCGTCGTGCATGGTCTCCACCATGTCGGCGATCAGACGCCGCACCGCGGGCGCCGCCGGATCCACAACCGGCGCCGCCTTCCGGCTCAGAACGGGATGGCCCATGCGGGCGATCTTTCGAATGCTCATGGGCCAAGATATAGGCCGATGCGGGCCGGGGAAAAAGCAAACCCGTGCCTGTGCCGGATCCTTGCGGCGCGCGGCGGGCATATGGACATTTTTTCGCCCATCACCTATATGTGTGGCGCCCGGACAGGGTGCCTGCGGGCCCGTAAGGGCTGTGCGGGCGCGTATCCGCTGCCGAAAGCGGATATGCCGCAAACTCAGGCTGGCTTGACGGCTTGCCCGCCCGCGGGCGTGGCGAGGCCGATAGTTTATGGATGGAGGCTGAAGGCTCGTGCAAATTCTGGTACGCGACAACAATGTCGATCAGGCGCTGCGTGCGCTCAAGAAGAAGATGCAGCGGGAAGGGATTTTCCGCGAAATGAAGCTTCGCAATTATTACGAGAAGCCCTCGGAAAAGCGCGCCCGCGAAAAGGCCGAGGCGATCCGGCGGGCCCGCAAGCTGGCGCGCAAGCGCGCCCAACGCGAAGGCCTGCTGCGCTAGGCCAGCCCTCCCTCTCCGTCAGACGATGAGGCCGTGAACGGGGCGCCCGGGGCCAGACGCCCGCGAGCGCCGTGCCTCATTTTGCCCTCGCAGCGCGCGCGCCCGCCAGCTGCATTTCCAGGCGGGCCTGCTCCCCGCCTTCCGGCGTGACCGGCCTTGTGGCGTCCTCCAGGACCATCACCTCGAAACCCGCCTCGATCCCGTCCAGCACGCTGGCGCGCACGCACACATCTTCCGCCAGCCCGCCGATCCAGAGGCGGAGAATGCCGCGCCTGCGCAGTTCGTAGGCGAAGCCGGTCTGGTCGAAGACCGAGTTCTGGTCCTGGTCGAAACGGACGCCCTTGGTCACCTTGACCACGGATTCGGGCAGTTCCAGGTCCGGATGGAAGCGCGCCCCCTCGCTGTCCTGGAGACAATGGGGCGGCCAGATTCCCCCGTTCTCCTTGAAACTGATGTGGACCGACGGATGCCAGTCGCGCGACGCGTAAACGGGAACGCCCCGCCTGCGCGCAAGGTCGATGCACCGGTTGAGCACCGGCACCACCTCGTCGCCGCCCTCCACGGCAAGCGCGCCGCCGGGACAGAAATCGTTCTGAACGTCGACGACAATCAACGCATCGTCGACATGCAGCTCCTCCTCGAGCCTGATCATCGGGTCCTCCAACAGATGATATGGCGGCAGAGGGGTTCAGTACCCCAGGGCCGCCTTTACCTCGTCCTGATAGGCGGCCAGTGCCGGACTGACCGTGACCTCATAAGGCCGCTCCGCGGGGCCAAGGGCGCGCACGCCTTCCGGCAGCCGGGCGATCTGCTCGCGTGCATGGGCCCGCGCGGATTCGGGATCGGTACGCCCGGCGGCCAGACGTTTGCCATTGCGCATCACCGGGATGAGCAGCGGGCGGCCGGGAAGCTCCTCATCCGCCCGGGCGATGACATCCCGCTCGTCCCCGTCCGGTCCGCCCACGCGAAACACCTGCTTGGAACCGGGCAGCACCGGCTTGCCGGTGGACAGTTTCAGGCGCCCGGTACCGGCGTACTCACAAAGCTTGTAGGCCATATCCAGCTTGGGTTCGTCCTCCGAAACTCCCATGCTGGTCCCGACGCCGAAACCGTCGATGGGCGCGCCGGCCTTCACCAGTTCGGCGATACCGCTCTCGTCGAGCCCGCCGCTGGCGAAGATCTCGATGTCCGTCAGACCGGCGTCATCGAGCAGACGCCGCGCTTCACGCGAAAGTTCCAAGAGATCACCGGAATCGAGCCGCACCGCCCGCACCCGGAATTCACTGCCGGGTTCCTTCACCAGTTCGATCACCTTGCGAACGCCCTCGGGCGTGTCATAGGTGTCCACCAGCATGACGCTGCCGGGATAGATTCTCGCGAAGGCCCGGAATGCCGCCGCCTCGTCGTCATGGGCCTGGATGTAGCTGTGCGCCATGGTTCCGGAGAGCGGCAGACCGTATTCCCGGCCCGCCAGCACGTTCGAGGTCGCGGCGACACCGGCAATATGGTAGGCGCGCGCCGCCTTGAGGGCCGCGTCGAGCCCGTGAATGCGCCGCGCGCCGAAATCCACCACCGGACGGCCCGCCGCCGCCATGACCACCCGGGACGCCTTGGAGGCAAGCACCGTCTGCAGGTGCACCTGGTTGATCACGAAGGTTTCGATCAGCTGCGCCTCGGGCAGGGGAGCGCGGATTTCAAGAATGGGTTCCTCGCCGAACACGGGCGTTCCCTCGGGCACCGCCCGGACCTCGCCGGTAAACCGGAAGTCACGCAGCCAATCGAGAAAGCGCGCCGAAAACCTTTCCGTCGAGGCCAGGAAGGCAATGTCCTCCTCGCTGAAGCGAAGATGTTCCAGATAGTCGAGCACCGGATCGAGACCGCAGGCCAGAAGGAAGTTGCGGCGCTGCGGCAGGTGGCGCGTGAACAGGCTGAACACCGCCTCCGCCGTCATGCCCTCCTCCAGATAGGCCTGGAGCATGGTGAGTTCGTACAAATCCGTGAACAGGGCGCTGGCGGTGCGCTCCTCACGGCAATTTCGGTTCGAGGCTGAAGACAAGGTTCCTCCCGCCGTTTCATCCCGGATCCGTAGTGTAAAACATTTCCCCTTCGCCGGAGTTCCCGGCCTGTTTCCCGAATATGGGAAAGAGAATGGCGCTTCACCCGCTTGACGGGACGTTTCCCTTTTTGCGGGCCGGCTTAACGCGGATTTAAACCGCCCGTCCTGGAATCGAACCGTTGCGTTCCCGGACGGAGGGGAGCCGTTCCGGCTCACGGACCGGCCGGGGCGCCAGGCTATCCGTTTCATGGAGTGCAACATGCAGGTACGGGAAATCATGACCCGGGACGTCGACTGGGTAGCGCCGGACACGACCGTTCAGGATGCAGCCAGACGAATGCGGGACGAGAATATCGGCGCCCTTCCGGTCGGTGAAAACGACAAACTGATCGGCATGGTGACGGACCGTGATATCGTCGTGCGGCTGCTCCCGGAGGGCCGCGATATAAGCTCGGCCACGGTGAAGGATGCGATGTCGGACAAGCTGCTCTATTGCTTCGATGACCAGAACATCGAGGAGGTCGCGGACAACATGGGCGAACACCATGTGCGCCGCCTGCCGGTCGTAAACCGCGAAAAGCGGCTGGTCGGCATGATCTCGCTGGGCGACATCGCCAGAAGCGGCGCGGAGCAGCCCGCAGGCCACGCCCTGGGTGAGGCCGCCCAGCCGCGCGTCTGAGCCAGGTTCGAATTCTCTTTCCGGCCGTGCCGCATGCCCGGTGCGGCCGGGGTTCTGCCGTATCGAGACGTCCGCAGGACAGTCGATCGGGCGCGGACTTTACCCCGGTTAATGCGTGTGCGCCCCGCAACCTGTCACAAGAGCCGCCGGAGCCACAGCCCGGCAGGATCAAAGGAGATTGAAATGGCAGAGAGGCAAGAACGGTACACGCCCTTCGGGCCGGAACAGTTGATCAGGACGACGCAGCAATTTTTCGCTGCCAACCCGATGATGTCGATGACGGCCCCGCCGCTTCGCCAGATCTGGGTGACCAACGACAAAATTCTGGATGATTTCGAGGAACTCACCCACAATTGGTGCGAACGCCGCCACGAGGCCAACCGGACCGCGCTCGAGGCCGCGAAGGCCATGTCGGACACGCGCGGCACCGACGTCTCCGACGCCGTGAAGATCATGAGCGACTGGCTCACCAAGTCCATGGAGCGTCTGTCGGAGGACGCGAAGGAAAACTATGAATTTTGCGTGAAGTGCGCCAGCCACATGGCAGGCGGAAGCGTTGCGGCTACGGAACAACTGGCCGAAAGCACGTCCGAACAGGCCAAGCGCGCTGCCTCCGAGGGCGGCCGCATGGCGCAACGCGGCGGCGCCGCAGGCGAACAGATGGCCGAGAGCGCGGCCGAACAGTCCAAACGGGCGGCTTCGAGCCCCAAGAAGTCAAGCTGACAGCGATTGGAAGGTCCGCATACGGCCGGCCGGAAGCACAGGACCTTCCGGCCCGGCGGCGTTGCATGACGGCCGCTCTGCCGGGGCGGCCGTCAGTCTTTCCGTTCAAGGAGTTTTTTGCGTTCAGTCCGTGATGTGCAGCCCGGCGTCGACATATTCGACGTTGCCGGTAAGCTTCGCCGCCCGGTCGCTGACCAGAAACGCCGCCACCGCGCCCACGTCCTCGATGCCGACCAGCTTGCCTTCGGGGGCTTCCGCGCGTGCCTGTTCGAGCAATTCGTCGAAACGGTCAATACCGGATGCCGCCCGGGTCTTCACCGGTCCGGGGGAAACGGCGTGAACCCTGATCTGCTTCTCCCCCAGTTCCCCGGCGAGGTAACGCACCGTGCTTTCGAGCGCGGCCTTGACCGGGCCCATGAGATTGTAGCGCTCCACCACCCGTTCCGAACCGTAAAAGGTCATGGTCAGCAGGCATCCGCCGTCCGTCATGAGGGGCTCCGCATGGCGGGCGAGGCGGATAAAGGAGTGAACCGAGACATTCATCGCAATGAGAAATCCCTCTTCGGAGCAATCGACGACACGCGCGCGCAGATCCTCCTTGGGCGCATAGGCGATGGAGTGAAGCAGGAAATCCAGCCGCCCCCAGCGCTCGCCGATCCTGTCGAAAAGGGCCTCCACCTGACCGGGCTCCCGGACGTCGCACGGCTCGATCAGGGTCGCGCCTAATTCTTCTGCTAACGGACGGACATGAGGCTGCGTTTTCTCGTTCAGATAGGTGACCGCGAGTTCCGCCCCGCCCCCGCGGAATGCGCGCGCACAGCCATAGGCAAGGCTGCTCTCGTTGGCAATGCCGAGAACCAGGCCCTTCTTTCCGCCGAGATCCCCCTTTGCGTCCGATTCACCGGGCATAGGCCGTTCTCCGGCGTCATCTCTGGAACACGTAGGTCCCGGGCGCATCCACGAGGGGGCGGTATCTGCGGGTCTCGCCGCTCATCGGCGGGGGATCGGTTTCGCCGGAGGAATGCCCGGCGAGCCATTCGCTCATGGACGGCCACCATGAGCCATCCCGCAATTCCGCATCTTCCTGCCAGGCCTGGGGAGACAGGAACCTGTCCCGTTCCAGGGTCGTGCGGATCTGGTACCGGCGGCCCTTGTGCCCGGGCTCGCTGACGATGCCGGCATTGTGGCCGCCATTGGTCAGCACGAAGGTGATGTCGGTATCGGCGAGCAGGTGAAGCTTGTAAACCGACCGCCAGGGGGCGACGTGATCCTTCGTCGTCGAGACACAGAACACGGGCAGGTGAATGTCGGCCAGCGCTACGGGCTGTTCGCCTACGTAATACTTGCCCTGGGCCAGCTCGTTATCGAGGAAGAGCTGGCGCAGATACTCCGAATGCATCTTGTAGGGCAGCCGCGTGGCGTCCGCGTTCCACGCCATGAGATCGAACATCTTCTGGCGCTTGCCCATGAGATATTCGTGGATGTAACGCGACCAGATCAAATCGTTGGAACGCAGAAGCTGGAAGGCCCCGGCCATCTGTTTGGTGTCCAGATAACCCTGGTCCCACATCATGTTCTCAAGGAAGGAAACCTGACTTTCGCTGATGAACAGCATCAGCTCACCGGCGTCGGTGAAATCCGTCTGGGTCGCCAGAAAGGTGAGCGTCTTGAAGCGATCATCACCGTCGCGCGCCATCGCCGAGGCGGCAATGGCCAGCAGGGTGCCGCCGATGCAGTAGCCTATGGCGTGAACCTTCTGCCCCGGAACGATTTCCGTTACCGCCTCCAGTGTCTTCTCCACACCCAGCGTCCGGTAGTCGTCCATGCCGAGGTTCCGGTCTTCGGCGGTGGGATTCCGCCACGACACCATGAAGACCGTGTAGCCCTGTTCAACCAGATAGTTCACGAGTGAATTGTGCGGCGACAGGTCCAGCACATAGTATTTCATGATCCAGGCCGGGATGATCAGCACCGGCTCCGCCTTCACCTTCTCCGTTTTGGGCGCATACTGAATCAACTCGACGAGATGATTCCGGTAAACGACCTTGCCTTCCGCAGTGGCGACGTCGCGGCCGGGCACGAATTCTTCCGCCCCCACCGGCAGCTTGCCCGAGATTGCCCGCTCCCAGTCCTCCATGAAATGTTCGAAGCCCTGGACCAGATTGGCGCCGCCCTGTTCCACCGTCGTGCGGGCGACCTCGGGATTGGTCCATACGAAATTCGACGGCGAAATCACATCGAGAAGCTGCCGGGTGACGAAGGAAACCACCCGTTCCTGATCGCCGGACAGGCCCTCGATGCGATTGGTCGCGTTGTGCCACCATTGCTGGGTGAGGAGAAAGCTCTGGTAGATCAGATTATAGGGCCGCATGCTCCACGCTTCGTCGTCGAAACGGTGATCGTGCGGCAGCGGATCGATGGCGGGCCGGGCACGCGCTTCGCGTGCCGAAATTTCAGCGAAGATCATGAAACGCGCCATCTTGCGCGCCGCCTTCTCCATCAACAGCACCTGTTTGCCCGGCGAGGCCATCAGATGAATCCACCAGGCCAGAAAGGTCGATGACAGCCCGAAGGGCGAGATCCCCGACGTGAACCGCGCCAGATGGGCATTGAAGGCGCGATTGAAGCTTTGCGTGCTGTAGCGGTCGGCGAACCTCAGGGCGGGAGGGGCCTTGGCGATTTCCGGCGGCGTGGCCGTCAGG
The DNA here is from genome assembly GCA_046538635.1 of Alphaproteobacteria bacterium. Classification (GTDB taxonomy): domain Bacteria; phylum Pseudomonadota; class Alphaproteobacteria; order JAJFIK01; family JAJFIK01; genus JBKHIN01. The sequence continues at coordinate 1,420 of JBKHIN010000078.1, read as the reverse complement.
CCCTCGCGGTCCTCCTCCTCGGCCTGCACGTCACGCGGTTTCGGAGGCTCTCTGGTCCCGGGCCGTTCGGCGGGCCGGGCCGCCCTGCCCGGCCGAAACATTTCCGCCGGCGGTTCGTCGCGTTCCCTCTCCTCGCTTTCCCTCTCGATAACCTGATTTCTCTGATTTGGGCTCATGGCTGCTCCGAATGAATGCGAAAACGCGAACAGGGAACGGACAGAGCATCACGCGGCAGGAACGCGCCCTCAATAACCCACGTTAAAGAGACGTGCCCCACCCTGGAAAACAGGAGCATCCGGCGGACACTGAAGGAAGAATGCTTATGAGTTTGCACCTTGAAAGCCCCGCCTTCGGACAGGGCGAGCCAATCCCGCGGAAATACAGCTGTGAAGGAGAGAACATTTCGCCGCCGCTGCGCTGGTCCGGCGTTCCTCCGGGAACCGAGGAACTGCTTCTGGTCTGCGACGACCCCGACGCGCCCGGGGGCGTTTTCCATCACTGGGCCGTGTACAACATTCCCGCCCACAGCACGGGCCTGGCGGAAGGATTCGGCCCGGAGAGTCTCGTGAACGGCCTGCATCAGGCGGTCAACGACTTCGGCAAGCCGGGCTATGCCGGGCCCTGCCCGCCGCCGGGCGGCGGAGACCATCACTACCATTTCCGCCTGAGCGCGCTGTCGGAGCGGATCGTGTCGGCAGGCTCCTCTGCGACCTGCGTGGAGGTGATGACTCTCGCCCGGCCCCATGTCCTCGAATTCGTGGAACTGATCGGGATTTTCCGGCGTTAAACCTTTGCGGCCTTTCGCCGGCCCCAGGCCCGGCGTACCATGCGTACGGAAGGCCGGAGACAATCCGGCGGCCCAATGGAAACAACGCAAGGGAGGAGGGAATGCCGGAAACGGACAGCGAAAGAAGTGCGCGGACGGCCCGCCGTCACAGCATGGGCGCGTGATCTCTCATGTTCGGACGCAGTCTGCATCTTTTCCGCATTCTCGGCTTCGATGTGCGCGTCAACATAAGCTGGGCTTTCCTTGCCATTCTGATCGCGATTTCGCTGGCGCGCGGTTTCTTCCCGGCCATGTATGAGGGCTTGCCCGAAGCCACCTACTGGTGGATGGCCGCCGCCGGCGTCGTCGGCGTGTTCTTTTCCATCGTCTTCCATGAACTGTCCCATTCCCTCGCCGCCCGGGCGATGGGCACGGAAATGAAGGGGATTACGCTGTTCCTGTTCGGCGGCATGGCGCATATGGACCAGGAGCCGAAAAGCGCATGGGGCGAGATGGTCATCGCGATCGCGGGACCGGCCTTCAGCTTCGCGCTCGCCGGGCTTTTGCTTTGGATACCGGACCTCGTTCAGACCTCGGAGGAAGCGAGCCCGGCCATTGCCGTAATTCACTATCTCGGCCTGCTCAATCTCCTTC
>JBKHIN010000325.1:0-3880 GCA_046538635.1 Alphaproteobacteria bacterium | reverse complement strand
GGCGCGGCCGGTCCGGGTGAGGGGCGCGCGGCGTCTGGCGTGCAAGAGACTAGCGGCGGCTGCACTCGGAGATTCTTTGTTAGGCCCCTCACCCTCCCACGCCGCTTTCGCGGCGCGGGCCCCTCCCGCCGGGAGAGGGCATTCCGCCCGCGTGCGCTGATTTCTCTGCCAGCCCCCGCTCCCACTTCATTGCGGTACGGACGATGAACTGGAGATCGTCATGGGCCGGGCGCCAGCCGAGTTCGGTGCGCAGGCGCGTGGCGTCGGCAATAAGCGAGGGCGGGTCGCCCGCGCGGCGCGCGCCCTCTTCCACCGGCAACTCATCTCCCGTCACCGCCTCCACCGCGCGCAGCACCTCGCGCACGGAAACGCCCCTTCCATAGCCGCAATTATAGACGCATGACGCGCCGCCGCCGCGCAAATGATCCAGCGCCAGCAGGTGCGCCTCAACGAGATCGGAGACATGAACGTAATCGCGCACGCAGGTGCCGTCGGCGGTCGGATAATCCGTGCCGAAAATGGTGAGCCGCTCCTGCGCGCCCAGCGCCGTCCGGCTGGCGACCTTGATCAGATGTGTCGCCTGCGGCGACACCTGCCCGCTGCGCCCGGCCGGGTCCGCCCCGGCGACGTTGAAATAGCGCAGAACCGCATAACGCAAGTCGTGCGCCCGGGCCGCGTCGCGCAGCATCCACTCCGTCATCAGCTTGGACGTGCCGTAGGGCGAAATGGGACCGAGGGCGGACTCTTCCGAAAGCGGCATGGGCGCCGCCTCGTCATAGACCACCGCCGTGGAGGAAAAGATGAAATTCTTCACCTCGTGCGCCACGCAGGCTTCGATCAGCGTCCGGGATTTTGCCGTGTTGTTCTCGTAATAGGCGAGCGGGCGCGCCACGGATTCCGGCACCACGATGGAGCCCGCAAAATGCAGCACGGCCTCGATGCCGCCGCCGCCGAACAGACGGTCGAGCAGCGCCCGGTCGCCCACATCGCCTTCGACGAATTCCGCCTCATCCGGCACCAGACACCGCGCGCCGGTGGAGAGATTGTCGAGAACCACCGTCCGCTCGCCCGCCTCCGCCAGGCGCAGCGCCATGTGACTGCCGATATAGCCGGCGCCGCCGGTCACCAGAACGCTCATGATTTATCCATCTTCCTGCCCTTGTGTGAGCCGCCGCGGCGCCCCCACCCGCTCTCAGCGCCGAACGGGAGCGGCCGGGCCTGTCGTTTCACCCATTGATCCTGTATCAGTAGCGCCCGGGGCGGCCCACCCGCCCGCAACCGTCTCAGGAAACGCACCCAAAGGGAATCCTCCATGTCCCACAAGCCCGTTCGAAAGGTCGTCTATCCCGTCGCCGGTCTGGGCACGCGCTTTCTGCCCGCCACCAAGGCGATCCCCAAGGAAATGCTGCCCATCGTGGACCGGCCGGTCATTCACTACGCGGTGGACGAGGCGCGCGAAGCGGCGATCGAGGAATTCCTGTTCGTCACCGGCCGCGGCAAATCGGCCATCGAGGACCATTTCGACCGGGCCTACGAGCTGGAAGCCGTGCTCCAGGAGCGGGACAAGCAGAAGATCCTGAAGGAACTCTATGACGGCCTGCCGCCGCCGGGACAGACCGCCTATACCCGCCAGCAGGAGCCGCTGGGCCTGGGGCACGCCATCTGGTGCGCCCGGCACCTGGTGGGCGACGAACCCTTCGCCGTCAGCCTGCCCGACATGCTGGTGGACGCCTCGCCCTCCTGCCTCAAACAGATGGTGGACGCCTATGAAAAGGTGGGCGGCAACATCATCGCGGTGGCGGAAGTGCCGCCCGAGGAGACGCACCGCTACGGCATCATCGATCCCGGCGAGACGCGCGACGGCGTCACCGAAATCCGCGGCCTGGTGGAGAAGCCCGCCCCGAAGGACGCGCCCTCCAACCTGTTCGTCGTGGGGCGCTACATCCTGCAGCCGGAAATCTTCGCCCTGCTGGAGCGTCAGCGGCCGGGGGCCGGGAATGAAATTCAGCTTACGGACGCCATGCACGCCCTGCTGGAACGCCAGCCCTTTTTCGCCATCAAGACGGATGCGCACATCTATGATTGCGGCGACAGGCTGGGCTTCCTCCACGCCACGCTGGCAATGGCCATGAAACGGGAGGATCTCGCGCCGGGGATCGGGGAAATCCTGCGCGACGTCCTCGCACGTTGAGTTTTTGTCAACAAGGGGTTAACCGGTATCTTTTCCCGTCCCTCCCGGACACGGACGGCGGGAAGCGGGTAGGGAAACACTCGCGACAGCTTCCCTTCCCCGCTTTTTCCCGCGAAAGCGGGACTCCGGAAGGGATACGCTCAGGCATCTGAGCGGGTCGGGGTCCCTGCTCTCCACGCCGCGTCGCTATGCGGGGCGGTGTCCGCAGGGATGAGCGGAAACAAGAGACCTTTCCGGAATGCATCAAGCTGAACGCATCCGGTTACATAGCGCAGGAAAACGGCAATGCATGTAGCCATGATCGGCACCGGATATGTGGGCCTCGTTTCGGGAGCCTGCTTTTCCGATTTCGGCCACGACGTCGTCTGCGTGGACAAGGACGACGGCAAGATCGGCCGGCTGGAGAAGGGCGAGATCCCCATCTACGAGCCGGGCCTGCACGCGCTGGTGCGGGACAATGTGCGCGCGGGGCGCCTCTCCTTCACCGACGATCTTTCCGCCGCCGTGCCCCGCGCCGATGCCGTCTTCATCGCCGTGGGCACGCCCAACCGCCGGGGCGACGGCTTCGCCGACCTCTCCTATGTCTATGCGGCGGCGGAGGAGATCGCGGATTCCCTCGACGGCTATACGGTGGTGGTCACCAAGTCCACCGTGCCCGTGGGCACCAGCCGCGAGGTAGAGCGAATCATTCGCGAACGCCGCCCGGATGCGGAATTCGGCATGGCCTCCAACCCGGAATTCCTGCGCGAGGGCTCGGCCATCGAGGATTTCAAGCGGCCGGACCGGGTGGTGGTGGGCACCGACAGCGAGCGCGCCCGCGCCATGATGCGCGAGCTGTACCGCCCGCTCTATCTCAGCGAGACGCCCATCATCTTCACCACGCGGGAAACCTCCGAACTGATCAAATATGCGGCCAACGCCTTCCTCGCCACCAAGATCACCTTCATCAACGAAATGGCCGATCTGTGCGAGGCGGTGGGCGCGGATGTGAAGGACGTCAGCAAGGGCATCGGCCTGGATGGGCGGATCGGGCGCAAGTTCCTGCACCCCGGCCCCGGCTTTGGCGGCTCGTGCTTCCCCAAGGACACGCTGGCCCTGGTGCGCACGGCGGAGGAGGCCCTGAGCCCCTGCCGGATCGTGGAATCGGTGGTGCAGGTCAATGCGGAGCGCAAGAAGCGCATGGCCGACAAGGTCATCAAGGCCTGCGGAGGCTCCGTGGACGGACTGACCATCGGCATCCTGGGCCTGACGTTCAAGCCGGGTACGGACGACATGCGCGAGGCGCCCAGCCTCGACATCATCCCCATCCTTCAGGAACGGGGCGCGGAAATCCGCGCCTTCGATCCGGAAGGCATGGAGGAGGCCAAACGGCATCTGGAAAACATCGCCTGGTGCGGCGATGCCTATGAAACCGCCACGGATGCGGACGCAGTCGTCATCCTGACGGAATGGAACGAATTCCGCGCCCTCGACCTCGGCCGGCTCAGGCGCTCCCTGCGGCGGCCGCTGATGGTGGACCTCAGGAGCATCTACGACCTGCACGAAATGTCGGCCGCGGGCTTCGAATATCACTGCGTGGGGCGGCCCTATCAGCCGCCGAAGGGGGAAGGCGGAGACTGAGTTCCGGCTTGCTGCTTCTTCAATCCCGCCGGGCGTGTTTCCCCTGCGCACTCTTTCACCTCTCCGCCG
>JBKHIN010000077.1:0-9894 GCA_046538635.1 Alphaproteobacteria bacterium | reverse complement strand
TGCGCATGGTGCAGGGCACCGGCCAGTCGGTTGGCCTCGATGAACTCTATCCGCCCCCCGGTGCAGCGCAATAATGATAGGCACGGAGATGCGAATGGCGCGCGGACTAAACGCAACGGGGCGAGCAGGCACGGCAAAAGCCGAGGCGGAGATTAGAAGCGTCCATTGCGAAAGTCCGCAAAGGCCTGTTCGATTTCATTCCGTGTGTTCATGACGAACGGGCCGGCGCCTACGATAGGCTCGTCAATCGGTTCGCCCGTCAACACAAGCAGGATCGTATCCTCCTCGGCCCTGATCCTGACTTTGGAACCCGTACGCTCAAAGAGAACCGTTTCGGCTTCGCGAGCATGCTCGCTGTTATTGACGATTATCCGCCCCGAGAGCACCGCCATGATCGCCGTGTGACCTTCGGGCAGTTCCAGATCCACAGCTGCGCCCGGATTCAGGAAAACATCCCACATGTTGATGGGCGTGAAGGTGCGTGCCGGGCCCTTCACGCCATTGAATGCGCCGGCGATGACGCGCACGCGTCCGGCGCCATCGGGCAATTTGACCGGCGGTATCCTGGAATTGAGAATGGCCTGATAGCCGGGTTTGGACATTTTGTCCCTGGCCGGAAGGTTGACCCAGATCTGCACCAGGCGGAATGCACCGCCGGTCTCCGTGAAGACCGGAGAGTGAAACTCTTCGTGGAGAATGCCGGACCCCGCTGTCATCCACTGGACGTCGCCCGGTCCGATCACACCGCCCTCACCGGTCGAATCCCGGTGGGCGACTTCGCCGTCATACACGATGGTCACGGTCTCAAAACCGCGGTGAGGATGTCGGCCCACACCGCGCGGATGTGGCGCCGGCTCGAAATCGTGCGGCCCCGCATAGTCAAGAAGCAGGAACGGGCTGATCGCTTGTCCGAGCCGCTCATAGGAAACGAGACTGCGGACAGGAAAGCCGTCGCCTACCCAATGACCCGGCGGCGCCGGACGGATTTGAGTGATCCTTTTCATGACGTTGCTCCTGACAATCCACGTTGCGCAATGAGGCGAACTCGCTCCCCATGGGCGCTTTCCGGTACGAGTCACCGGTTTGGATCAAATGGTTGGTCACGCGCTCAGGTCCACCGGAGACCCTCAATGAATGCCAGTCTCAGGCGCGATAGCCGCCTTCCATCGGCCGTGGTTCCCGGACCTACGCCAGCTCTCCGTTTTCTGCCCCCGCCGTTCCCATCCTGATCGTCGCGTCGCAAAGCCGGGCAACGCTGGTAACCAGAATAGGCGTTTCGTCGGGGACGCGATGATAGAGGTCAATCACATCCTGGTTGAACATGCGCACGCATCCTGACGACACCGACTTGCCGATGCTCCACCACTCCGGTGTACCGTGAATGCGATAGAGCGTGTCTTCGCCGTTCTGGAAAATGTAAAGGGCGCGTGCGCCAAGCGGATTGTCAGGTCCGGGATCCATGCCGCCATTGGCGATGCTGTAGGGTTCCAGCTCGGGATGGCGCGCCACCATTGCGTCCGGCGGCATCCAGCGCGGCCAGGCACGCTTGTACCGGATGACGCCGCGGCCCGCCCATTCGTAACCGGCACGGCCGAGACCGACGCCGTAGCGGATCGCCTTGCCATTCTCGATGGTGAGGTAGAGAAAATGGTTGGCGGTATCGACGATAATGGTGCGCGGCCGCTCACCGGTGGGATTTTCGACAAGCTGCCTGAAATACACCGGATTGACGCGTTTGACGGGAATGGCGGGAACCGAAAATTCTTCTTCCGGCAGAGCCGAATACATCGATGCATAGTACGACAGATTGTAAGATCCGGTGCTCGAGCCCTCTGCCCCGGGGAATTGCGCCGCCGCCTCTTGCAGGAATGCGCGCGGTGTCTGGCCCGCCGCCCGGCAGGTCAAGCCGAGAAACGCGGCTCCGCCACCCAGACCAAGAACTGCTCTCCGGTTGAGAAGTTCCGGCTGTTTCTTGTCTCTCAAATCCATCGCCAAGACCGTCTTCCACAAAACACTCTACGAGCAGCGTGGATGTTCTTGTTGACGCAATTGGAGTGACGCAGGGGACCCGCTCCGCTCCTTAATCATAACGCAAAACGTTGCCGGGCGTTGCATATAGCGGCTGCCGCCTGCCACCTCTGCCGCGGTTTCATGCACGACCAGGGACCGCCCCGTCAGTGCACGCCGCGCTGTTTCCCCTTGTACATTACCGGCCAGCCGGCACATGCCGCCAGTGATGAACCAGGGGACCGATACATCCCGCCAGCGCCGTCATGAGGGCGACGCTGCCGAATTGCCAGACGAGCACCATGAGGCTGGCGTCGATGGGGTGGAACAGCCGCAAGCCCACATTGCCGAGCGCCGCCGCGGCCAGCCCGCCCAGGGCCACTGCCAGATGGGGATAAAGAGGCGCGCCCCGCCGAAGCATGAAGGCCATCAGCAACGCCGGGACAGCGCCGACAAAGGCAATCGACGGAAAGCAGACCCAGTCAACGCCGAAAACGAGGTTTCCTCCCATCCACGCCTGAATGCAACCCTGTCCCAGGCTGCCGAGCCACACGGCAATGGGCAGGGCGGGCAGGAGCAGCAGCCAGCGCGGCCGGCCCGGGACCACCGCGCAGAACGCGGCGAAACCGGCGAGCAGCGCCGCGGCGAAGGCGGCGATCTGTTCAAGGAGGAATCGGCTGTCGGAAAGTTTCTGCACGAGATCCGGGCGCACGCCCATGATCAGTACGACAAACGCCACCCAGGGAAGTGACCAGCCGAGCCACAACAGCGCGCGTTTCCAGGGCGGCGGCAACCGCCCCACTCGGCCGGACTGGTCCACCAGACGGCGGATCAATGCGTCGGTGTCGGCCATCACATCTCCCTCTTCAGAACGTTGCGCAAGGTCTTCGTCGCGCGGTGGACCGCGACCTTCAGCGCAGAAATACTCATTCCGCTGATCGCTGACGCTTCCTTCAGCGAGAGCTCCTTCAGCTTCAGGAGGTCAAGCGCCTGCCGCTGACCCGGCGGAAGCTCCGTCATGGCGCGCCGAAGGGATTCCCGGTCAGCGAATGTCTCCGCCCCTCTATTCGCTTCAGCGTCGCAAAAGGTTTCGGGCAATCTTTCGACCGTGACCTCATTGGCGTTCAGCCGCGCATGGCGCCGCCCGCCGTCGGCAAGACGATTGCGCGTGATCGCCATCAACCATGGAATGAAGGGCCGCTCCGGATCGTAGGTCGCCAGCACCGAGTGCAGGGACAGAAGAACGTCCTGAACAAGGTCCTCAATGTCTTCGGAGGGCAGGAAGGTTCTCCGCTTGCGGATCATGCCCCGGATCAGCGGCAGGATTTCCCGCAACAGCCGGTCATAGGACGCGTGATCCCCCTCCTGGGCGGCCCGCATCAGCCGGCGAAAGTGCAGATCGGCCCGTTCGTCTCCTGCTGTCATGTTCACTCACGTTACGACGGATCATGAAGATCTACTGGTTCCGGCCGGTTCCGCCAACTCCGTCCATTTCACCGCCCCCGCTGTAACCTTTCGGCGCTGGGCGGCGAAGGTAACTTCATGTGAGGCAGGCGTCCGCGGGCTGCCGGCCTCACGCATTTGTCACCGGACCACATTGAACTGGAGTTACCCCCATGAACAAGCATGCGAAACTGTCCAGTGCCGCGATTGTTGCAGGCGCGCTTGCCACGGCCGTTGCGCTGAATGCGGCTCCCACCAGCGCCGCCAAGCAGGAAACCGAGAAGTGCTACGGCATCGCCAAGGCGGGCAAGAACGACTGCGCCGCCGGGCCGGGCACCACCTGCGCCGGCACCTCCACCAAGGACGGTCAGGGCAATGCCTGGATGTACGTCATGAAAGGCAATTGCGAAAAGATCGTGGGCGGCAGCCTGACCGAGAAATCCTGATCCCCCTCGAACCGTAACGGAAAGCCCGTGAGTTTCGCCATGCATGAACTGTCTCCCCCATCCGCCATTCCCGCCCGCGCCGGGATCGGTCTCAAGGCCCGGCACATCAGCCAGGTGCTGGCGGACAGGCCGGATGTGGGCTGGTTCGAGGTGCATGCGGAAAACTATATGGGAGCGGGCGGGCCATTTCACCGCCAGTTGGAGCAGGTGCGGGCGGACTATCCGCTCTCTATCCACGGGGTCGGCCTTTCGCTGGGCGGGGCCGGCCCCCTCGATTTCGGCCATCTGGAACGGCTGGCCGCGGTCACGGCCCGCTATGCGCCGGGCCTGGTTTCGGAACACCTGGCCTGGGCCGCTCACGGACATGTGTTCTTCAACGATCTCCTTCCGCTTCCCTACACGGAGGAAACGCTGGCGCAGTTCTGCCGCCACATCAATCAGACGCAGGAGCGGCTCGGCCGGTTCATTCTGGTGGAAAATCCCTCCACCTATCTCGTGCCGAAAGGTTCGGAGATGGACGAGCTGACCTTTTTGACTGCCGCGTGCGTGCGCACGGGCTGCGACCTGCTGTTCGACGTCAATAACCTTTTCGTGACCGCCAGCAATCACGGGCTCGATGCCGAAGCCTGGCTTGATTCCATTCCGGCTGGCCTCGTGCGGGAGATTCACCTCGCCGGGCATGCCGTGGATTCCGCAGGCGGTGAGACGATCCGGGTGGACGATCACGGCAGCCATGTCTGCGCGGAGGTCTGGGCGCTTTATGAGCGGCTGATCGCCCGCATCGGCCCGCGCCCGACCCTGATCGAATGGGATACGAATGTTCCCGAACTCGGCGTGCTTCTCGAAGAGGCGGCGCGCGCCGAGGCCGTGCTGAACCGGTACCGTCCGCAGGCGAAGCTTCCGGAGGCGGCTTATGCCTGACCATGCCGCTTATCTCGACCGCTTCGCCCATGCGCTCATGACGCCAGCGGACGAACCGCCGCAGTTCGAGGGCGGAGCGGCACGGGTGCGCGCGGGCCTCGATGTCTATCGCAACAATGTGTTCCACAGCCTCACGGAAGCCCTGGGCGACACCTATCCCGTCGTCAAGGGCCTGGTGGGATGTGAGTATTTCCGGGCGCTGGCGCGCGAATATGTGCGCGCCGAACCGCCTGAAGGCCCGGTGTTGGCGGAATATGGCGCGGGCTTTCCCGCCTTTCTGGAAAGTTTCCCGCCGGTCCGGGAAGTGACCTATCTGGCGGATGTGGCCCGTCTGGAACGGGCCTGGATCGAGGCCTTTCACAGCGCGGACGCCGCGCCGCTGGAGGCTCAGGCGCTCGCCGGGCTGACGCCGGAGGAAAGCGCCGCGCTGACACTGCGGCTTCACCCGGCCGCGCGCGCCGCCGCCTCGCCCTTCCCCGTGCTGACCATCTGGGAAGGTCATCACAATCCCAACGGAATGCCCGAGATCGATCTCGCCCTGGGCGCCGAGGAAGCCGTGGTGACGCGGCCAATGGACGAGGTGACGGTGTGGCGCGTGCCGCGGGGAACCTGTGCACTTTTCCACCATCTCTCGGAGGGTGCGCCGCTGGGGTCAGCCTTCGGGGCCATTCGGACGAATTTACCGGATTTCGATCTGGGTCCCGCGCTTGGCCTGCTCATCCAGGCGGGGGCGTTTGCAGACTGTATCAAGGGGCAAAATAATGGCTGAGACCTCTTCCTATCCATTCGGTGCGGCGGGCCGCGCCTATGGCGCTTTCGCGCGTATGGCGGAAAATATCATTCCCTACTGGCTCATCGCGCTGGCCGCGCGGCTGGGCGTGGGCATGGTGTTCTGGAAATCCGGCCAGACCAAGCTCATCGGGGATTTCGAGATCGCGCCCGCGATTTACCTTCAGTTCCAGAACGAATTCTTTCCGAACTGGAACGAGGGCCTTGTGGACGGAATGGTCGTGCTCACGACGGTGATGGAGAATGTTTGCGGGCTACTTCTGATGGTAGGCGTCCTGACGCGGCTTAACGCCCTGGCGCTGCTGGGCATGACCGCCGTGATCCAGTTCCTCGTCTGGACGGACTGGAGCAAGCTGGCCGACTTCGCCAACCCCTTCCAGGCCTGGGACACGCATCTTTTCTGGGCGGCGGCGCTGCTGCTCATCATCGCACGCGGACCGGGCGCCGTCTCGGTGGACCATGTCGTGGGACGTTTATTCGGCAGGAGGCAGGGATAAGGGCGACCCTTCACGGCGTACCGCTACAACCCGCTGGCCATGCCGCCCGAGGACCAGGAAGCGCGGATGCGCAGGCTTTCCGGTGGCGATCAAGGCCGGTTCCGCGGCGTGCATGAAGCGCCCCCTCAGTACGGCAAACTTCTCAAGCTCTGGGGAATTGAAGGCTCCGCCGATTGAGCGGACTTCGTGATCTGACAGCAAAGAGGCAGCTAATGACTGAATTCACCATCCACGATATCGAGAGTGCTCCGGAAGCCTCCAGGCCGATGCTTGAGAAGGCCAAACAGACCTACGGCATGATTCCCAATCTGCTTGGCGTATTGGCGGAAAGCCCCGCTGCGCTCGAAGCCTATATGACTCTTGGCCAAATTTATGGTTCCAAGACCAGTCTGACTACGGAGGAGCAAAACGTGGTCTGGCTGGCGATCATCTACGAGAATGATTGTCACTATTGCATGCCGGCCCATACGGCCATCGCCAAACAGGCCGGCGTTGCGGATGATATCGTGGAGGCGATGCGTAACGGCACGCCGCTGCCGGATGCCAAACTGCAGGCGTTGCGCACATTCACGGCAAAGCTGGTTGCCCGCCGCGGCTTCGTCGATGAGCAAGACATGCGGGCCCTGCTCGATGCAGGCTATACACGGCAAACCATTCTCGACATCGTGGTTGGCGTTTCGCACAAGACTCTCTCCAATTACATCAACCATCTTGCGCGAACGCCGGTGGACCCGCCCTTTACACCCTTTGAATGGCGCAAGCCGGATAATTCGCAAGTTGAGTAGCGCCCGGTCCGGCCGCCATCCCATCGGTGCAATTAACCCACCGGCTTGCCCGGCCGGGCTGTGAAGGGCGGATTACCGCATCGACTCCGGCATGTCCTCAGGCTGCGGCATGGCCGCGAATCCGGGAAGAGAGGAAGCCATTAGGTCCCATGAACCGGGGAACGAAGACGCGCGGCTGTCGTTTTAACAAGGCTGGGACCGCCGTGGAATTCGACGTGATGGCGCCAAAGAGCCGCAAGGCCGTCATCGAAGGTTTGCAGGTATCCGCTTTGCTCCATCCCGGCTTCCGGGAAGGCGGATGAGCAGGCGAGCCGCATGGTCGAGAGGCGTGGCGCACGACGAGGCGAACCGGGAGCGGGGCACCATGAGGTTCACGCCGGCCGATGACAAAGCCTGGCCGCCCATAGGCGATTACGCGGCCATCGGCGACGGGCGCTCGGTCGCGCTGATATCGCGTCAGGGATCGGTAGACTGGCTGTGCCTGCCCCATTTCTCCGCCCCGCCCCTGTTCGCGGCCTTGCTGGACCGCCACCGTGGCGGGCGCTTCGCCCTGCGCCCTGCATCGCCGTTTCAGGTCGAAAGGCGGTATGCGGAAGACTCGAACGTCCTGGAAATGGATTTCACGACCCCGACCGGGCGCGTGCGGATTACCGAATGCCTCACTCTGCTGCCGGATGAGAAGCACTATGACGTTCTGCGGCCCCAGGCCGAGCTTCTCCGGCTCGTGCATGGCTGCGAGGGCGAGGTCGAACTGGAAGCCCTTTGCGAACCGCGGCCGGATTTCGGCCGCTCCCGGGGCCGTTTCGAATGCCGCGGGAATCTCGGCTGGGCTTATTGCTGCGGCGACCAGGTCATGTTCCTCCAGGGCGAAATGCCGCTTGAGCGGCGGGGCGGCGGCACGGTAGGCGGGCGGGCGGTCATCCGCGCTGGCGAAACCATCTGCCTGTCCCTCGCCTATACGCGCCGCGACATTGCGGTGATTCCGGCGCTGGGCCGGCCTGCGGTGGAGCGCGTGGACCAGACACGGGACTGGTGGCAAGGCTGGGCCCGATCGCGTTCCGTCAGCGGACGGTACCGGAAGGCTGTCATGCGCAGCGCGCTCGTTCTCAAGCTTCTGCATTACACGCTCTCAGGCGCAGTCGTTGCGGCGCCGACCACATCGCTGCCCGAGGCCATCGGTCATGAACGCAACTGGGACTACCGCTATTGCTGGCTTCGGGATGCGGGCCTCACCTTTGAGGCGTTCCTGGATATCGGCTGCCTGGCGGAGGCGGATTTTTTTATCGGCTGGCTGTTGCACGCCACGCGGCTCAGCCGGCCTCGCCTCGGCGTCATGTACGACATTTTCGGAGAAACACATCTGCCGGAGGACGAAATCGGTAATTTCGAGGGCTATAAATCGTCCCGTCCCGTGCGGACCGGAAACGGCGCCCATGACCAGCTCCAGCTCGACGTGTACGGATCGGTGATACAGGCTTCCTACACCTATGTGCAAAGTGGCGGCAGGCTGGATCGGGAAGAGGCGCGGGCGCTGGCCGGTTTCGGGCGGCAGGTGTGCAAGCTGTGGCGCGAACCGGACGAGGGCATCTGGGAGAAGAGGGGCGGCCGCGACCACCATACCTATTCGACGATGATGTGCTGGGTGGCCCTCGACCGGCTGCTGAAGCTGGCGAAGGAAGGCCATCTGCGTGTCCCGGAGACACGCTTTGCGGCGGAGCGTGACGCCATCGAGGAAGCCGTGGAGGCGCGCGGTTTCAATACCGCGCTCAACAGCTACGTGGCTACTCTCGACGGCGATGCGCCGGACGCCAGCCTGATCCTCGCCGCGCGCTCGGGCTACCGTCCCGCCAACCATCCCCGTATGAGAGGGACCTGGGATTTCATCGCCCGCGAACTGGACAGCGGCGGCATGCTCTACCGCTATCCTCCCGGCAGCGACGGTTTCGCGGGCCGGGAGGGCGCTTTCGGCATCGCGAGTTTCTGGGCGGTGGAATATCTGGCCCTGGCGGGCCGGGTCCCGGAAGCCCGCGCCCGTTTCGAGACGCTGCTGGAAAAGTGCAACGATGTCGGTCTCTATGCGGAGGAAATCGATCCGGAGAGCGGCGCCGCGCTGGGCAATTTTCCCCAGGCCTTCACACATATCGGGCTGATCACGGCGGCGATGGCGTTGCACCGGGCGGAAGAGGGAAAACTCCCGGCGCCGGGCGAGGCGGTGTGATGCTTCAGGCCTTGGCGGACAATTTCGTTCAGGTGCTTGTGTGGGGTCTGCTGGCCACCGCGGCCATGACCACCATCCTGCAGGGCAGTCAGGGCCTTGGCCTTTCGCGTCTCAGCCTGTCCTTTCTCATCGGCACCATGTTCACGAGCCGGCGCACTTACGCGAACGTTCTGGGTTTCCTGGCTTACGCCCTCGGCGGCTGGGCCTTTGCGTTCCTCTACGTACTGATCTTTCTCAGTCTCGGGATCGGGACCTGGTGGTTCGGCCTGCTTCTGGGCCTTGCACATGGCGTTGCGCTTCTCGTCGTGCTGCTTCCGCTCGTTCCCTACATCCATCCGCGCATGGCGAACGAATATGAGGGGCCGCCGCGCACGCAACGGCTGGAGCCGCCGGGCTTCATGGGTTCCAATTACGGCTACCGGACGCCGCTCTCCGTAATGGTCGCGCAAGGGGCCTATGGCTTGCTGCTCGGCGCCTGCTTCCAGCTGGGTTATGGCGGAGGCCAGCCCCCCTTTGGATAGGCCGGGACCGGCCCGGGCCGGCCGGGCCGTTCCGGACGATAAGGCACGCGAACATGGACGTCATGGCACTTCATGACTGGATTCGCTCAATGTGCAGGACACGCTGACAATTGCGGATGACCTGCCAAGGCTGCGAATAGTCCTGCATCGGCTTCAATAGGCCGCCCCCGGTGTCGCTTGGCGGTCGAATTAGTCAACTCGGTCACCTAAAGTGCTCAATGCCAAACTATCCGGCTCTAGCCGGGCTTGCATGCGCACGCATTCCGA
>JBKHIN010000324.1:0-3919 GCA_046538635.1 Alphaproteobacteria bacterium | reverse complement strand
GTGACCGTCGGCCCGAAAATCTCCTGAAAGGCGCTTTTCAACGCCAGGTCGGCCTCGTGCATGGTGACCGGAATGCCCAGGTCCACCAGGCTGGTGACGCCGTGGCCGCGAATGCCGCAGGGCACGATGCCCCCGAAATGGCTCAGATCGGGCTCCACGTTCAGCGCGATGCCGTGAAAGCTCACCCAGCGGCGGACCCTGATGCCGATGGCCGCGATCTTGTCCTCGCGCCCGCCGGGGCGGCGCACCCAGACGCCCACCCGGTCCGGCCGGCGCTCACCGCTCACATTGAACTCGGCCAGCGCGGCGATGATCCAGTCTTCCAGCGCCCGCACGAAGCTGCGCACGTCATGGCCGCGCCGTTTCAGGTCGAGCATCACATAGGCCACCCGCTGGCCCGGCCCGTGATAGGTGTACTGGCCGCCCCGTCCCGTTCGGTAGACGGGAAAGCGGCCCTTTATCAGCAAATCCTCTTCGCGCGCGCTGGTGCCCGCGGTGTAGAGGGGCGGATGCTCCAGAAGCCAGACCAGTTCGGCGGCATCCCCGGCGGCGATGGCTTCCGCGCGCACGGTCATGAATTCCACCGCCGGTTCATAGGCGACCGGCCTGTCGGTGACCTTCCACTCCGCCGGAGACCGCCCGGCCCGGTTCCTTGCTGTCATCTTCCCAACCACGGTGACTCCCGGGGCAATATCGATCCGCGCCCGCCGCGGTCAACAGCCTAACTCATTTCCTTGTAACGGGCATCGCGTACAAGCCCGAAGCGGCCGGAACTCTGCTCCGCAGCGGATGCGACAGTGTCCCGCTTGCTGGCCGCGCGTTTCCTATGGTAATACTCAAGCGATCGTTACACAACTTATGAATAATGAGGGCGAACTGGTGAAGCTAGGAAAGAATTTGGAAAATGCAGGTAAAGCAGACGGGTCAAGATCGACCGACGTCTATCGTAACCTGAATGAGTTCAAAGCAGATTTCGGCCGGATATACAACCAGAGAGATCCCCGTGCATATTTCACGACACTTGCGACCCTCGAATACCGAATTCCGGAGGTCGCGTGCCCGGTTTTTCGCGCGGTGCTGGAGGAGCTGCGCGCCGTGCGCGGGCGCGAGCGGGCCGACGTGATCGATCTGGGCTGTTCCTACGGCATCAATGCGGCGCTCCTGAAGCGCGGCGTGCCCATGAACGAGCTCTATGCGCATTACGTCAATCCCGCCCTTGCCGGCGCCGATTCCGACACCGTCGCCGCGCAGGACGAACGGTTTTTCCGGCAGTATCCGGCTTTGGAGAATCTGCGGGTAACCGGCCTCGACGTGGCGGACAATGCCGTCGCCTATGCCGAGCGGGCCGGGCTGGTGGACCGTGGCGTGGCGGCCGATCTCGAAAGCGCCCCGCCGGCGCCCGGTGTGAATGCGCTTCTGGCCGGCGCCGACGCCGTCATTTCCACCGGGTGTGTGGGCTATGTGACCCGAACCACCTTCGACCGCATCCTCAAGGCGTCGGAGGGCGGGCCGCCGCCCTGGATCGCCAGCTTCGTGCTGCGCATGTTCTCCTATGACGATATTGCCGGCACGCTGGCCAGCTACGGGCTGGTCACGGAAAAGCTCGGCGGAGTTCTGTTTCCCCAGCGCCGCTTTGCCGGACCCGAGGAAAAGGCCCAGACGCTCGCCAGCCTGCACGACATGGGCATCGACACGGCGGGGCTGGAGGACCGGCACGGCTATCTGGCGGAGTTCTGGCTCTCCCGCCCGCAGGAGGAGGCAAGCGCCCGCCCGCTTCACCATATCGTGACCTCCGACGACCTTCCCCCGGACGCGGTTTCCCTGGCCCGTCCCAAACCGTAAGCCCCGTTTGCTTCCGTCGGCCTGCACGGCGACCGGCGGGGCGCCGTCATAAAACACATAAAAATGCTGTGAATAAATTTATTTTACTCCATTCAGATTGAAAACTTCTGCTTTCCGTCCCAGGCTCTGTAAATTGGAGCGTAAACGGAACGGGGAAGCGATGTTTCCGGCCATTCTCGACCTGTCGGTGATGAGGGCCGCCGTTGCGGGCAGCGGTCCGGCGGCGGCGCGCCGGGTGCGCCTGCTCGACGAGGCGGGCGCGCGGCATCTGCGCGTGTTCGCGCCGCAGGCAGACGCCGGCATGAAAGCCGCCGCCGGCTCGCGGCTCGAAGCGCGTTTCCCGGAAGAAGCCGAAATCGCACCCCTGCACATCGTTTTCACGGCCGGGCTGGCGGAAGAAGACGCCGGGCGCATCGCCCGCTGGGCGCGCAGGCATGGCGTACTCGTGAATACGGAAGACGTGGCCCCGCTTTGCGATTTTCACGTGCCCGCCATGGTGCGCCGGGGCGATCTGCTGCTCACGGTCTCCACTGGCGGCAAGTCGCCGGGCCTGGCGCGGCGGCTGCGGCGGGAACTGGAACATGCGTTCGGTCCGGATTGGGCGGGACGGCTCGGCGAACTGGCTCAAGCGCGGGACCGCTGGCGCGGTGAAGGCGCACCGCTCGAGGAACTGGCCCGGCGTACCGAAGCGCTGATCGAGGAGAAGGAATGGCTGCCATGACGAGTCTGCCGCTGGTGAAGGGCCGGGTGCCGGGGCGCCGGGCCGCCCCGCCGCGCGCCTTCGACACGCCGGAAGACGCCGAAGGCGGTCCGCAGGCGGAACGTCTGCGGGACTTGCGCGCCCGGTTCGGACATCTGGGGGCCGAAGCGCTTCTCGACAAAATGATCCGCGATGCCTTTCCCGGACGCATCGCCGTGGTTTCCTCCTTCGGCTCGGAATCGGTGGTCTTGCTGCACCTTGTGGCCCGGATCGACCCGTCGACGCCGGTGCTGTTTCTGAATACGGGCAAGCTCTTTCCCGAAACCCTGCGCTACCGCGACCGGCTGCAGGACGCGCTGGGCCTGACGGACCTGCGCGCCCTCCATCCGCATCCGGAGGATGAGCGCACGCTCGATCCGGACGGTGTGCTCTGGAACGCCAATCCGGATGCGTGCTGCGAATTCCGCAAGGTGCTGCCGCTGCGCCGGGCGCTGAAAAGCTTCGACGCGCAGATCACCGGCCGCAAGCGCTTTCAGACCGGCGCGCGCAAGGCCATGCAGACCATCGAATTGTCTGAAGGGAAGTTCAAGATCAATCCGCTTGCGGACTGGAGCCTCGAACGGCTCGCCGCCTGGATCGACGGTCACAAGCTGCCGAAGCACCCGCTGGTCAGGGACGGTTACCCCTCCATCGGCTGCATGCCGTGTACGGAGCGGGTGCAGCCGGGAGATGACTACCGCTCCGGACGCTGGGCCGGGTTCGGCAAGGATGAATGCGGTCTGCACACGGATGGCGGCGGGATTTGATACCGGGCCACGCCTGGCCGGAGAATGCTGCTATTCCCCGTCCGTCCGCCGCAACGCAATCGGCAACACGACGCCGGAAAGTATCGCCACACCCAGACCGGAAATTCCCACCGCGATCTTTTCGGGAATAAGAATATTATAAAGAGAAATCAGCGCCAATACGAGCGCCAGGATACGTAACGCAAGTACCGATCCGCCGGCGGCATCCGTATTTCCGGCCATATCCCCTCCGAAGACATCCCCATTCCCAAGCAACGGGCGCCGATAGTAGGCGCGAGAATCGCCCCGTCAACCGGCGGAATCTGGCCATTTTTTCCTATCGGCGACGGCGTCAGGAACGCCGGGCCGCCAACCCGGCCCTTTTACATGAACGGGGGCTGAACGCGTACTTCAGGTCCACGTCAGCTTGGATGTCGCATAGTGCGCCCGTAATCGCACTCCAACAGGGAACCGGGACGATGCGCACGCTGCTGAGAAAATTGTTGGCCACCTGGCTCGCGGCCTTCGCCATTGCCGGAGCCACGGTCTGGGCCGCCGCGGCGGAAGAGGAGGGTGCCGAACCGGACAAGGC
>JBKHIN010000323.1:0-3921 GCA_046538635.1 Alphaproteobacteria bacterium | reverse complement strand
AGTTCGGACTGCTCGAAGCCGTCCGTCGCCAGTATGGCGATCCGTTTTCCGGAGAGTCTCATGGGTTCCCGCCTTTCATTTCCGAGGAATTCATGTCTCATCCGGAAAACGCGAGGCGGCGGAGGGAGTTCCGGGCGGCAAAAGCGCCCGGCCCGCGTTGCCGCGTCCGTGCTTTTCCCGTACCGTTCGCCGGCCGCCGGTGCCGCCGGGCGGGCAGGTAACAGCGGGGAGTAGGCCGGTATGAAGTTCGCCATCGTTGCCCTGCGCCGACTGGGCGCGGCCGCCGCCGTTTTCCTCACGCTGCTGACGCCCGCTTTCGCCGAGGGCCCGGCGCTGTGGCGCGTGGACGGCGGGCCGGAGCCCGTCTTCCTGTTCGGCACCTTCCATCTTCTGCCCCCGGAAGCCGAATGGCAGACGCCCGAAATCGAGACCGCCTTCGAGCGCGCGGACGTGCTGGTGGTGGAAGTGCGCCTCGACAGCGAGGCCATTGCCGAGACTCAGAAGGTCATCAAGGAAAAGGCGTTCCTGGAACGCGGCAGTAGCCTGCGGGATTATCTGTCGCCGGAGGACGAGGCGGCTTATGAGAAGATCGGCAACCGGCTGGGCATGTATCCGGCCGTTCTGGACAATTTCCGCCCCTGGTATGCCAGCCTGCTCTTGACCGTCGCTCTCTACCAGGAACAGGGTTTCCGCCCCGATTCCGGCGCCGAAGCGGTGCTGCGCAGGCAGGCCCGGGCGGCCGGCATGCCCGTGCAGCAATTGGAGACCGCGCGCGAGCAGATCGAATTTCTGGCGGACATGCCGGAAAAGGTGCAGGTCGCCATGCTGAAATCCGTTTTGCACGAGGCGGAAACCGTCCCCGAACAGATCAACGCCCTGCTGAACGCCTGGATGAGCGGTGACGTGGAGCTGATCGACGGCCTGCTCAACGAGGGCATGCGCGAATTTCCCGAGGTCTATGACCGGCTGCTGGTGCAGCGCAACCGGAACTGGCTGCCCGCCATCGAAAAGATGATCGCCGACAACAACAGCTATTTCATCGCCGTGGGCAGCGCGCATCTGGTGGGCAAGGACAGCGTCACGGCGATGCTGCGAGAGCAGGGATATGAGGTGGAGGGGCCGTGAGGGGGGGCTTACTCGTCCTCTTGATCCTTCGGCTTCTCATCCTCCGGCTTTTCGATCGGAATACGCTTGTCGTTGTTTTCCGATACGGCTTCGCTCAGCAGGGTGAACGCCAGCTTGTAATATTCTCCGCCCTCCTCGAGGGACTCGAGTCCCTCGAGATCGAGAGTGTCCAGCCACGCCTGTGCCTCGTCGAAGCGGCCCGTCCGGCGGTAGAGGTTCGGTATGATGATATTCAGTACCCAGTATTCATCGCCAAATTTCTCGACTGACTTCAAACGTGCTTTTGCGGCTTCGATGGCCTCGTCCGCATAGAACGCGTATTTCTCCGAGCCGCAGGCGTCCGCCTCCCATGTGGCGACGACCATCTGGAACCAGCGATTTTCGTTCTTGTCGCCCGCCAGCTCCCGCAGCCGCGCCAGCAGATAATAGCTTGGGTGATTTTCCCTGAAGATGCGGCTGTATTTTTCGCCCTCGATGACGGTTTTGTAGCGGCTCAGCTCCTCGTCGCTGAACTCGTCCTTGAACATGACGAAGCCGTTGGACGGGCAAACCGGAACGGGCGCGGCCAGGTCCATGTAGGAAACGGGCTTCCAGTCCAGGTGACGGCCATAGGTGGAATGGGTGCCCAGAACGAGGCTCTTGAATTTCCCGCCGCCAATGGGACAGGTGAATTCCCGCTGATAGGCGTGATGGCCGAGGGGCCGCATGCAGTTGACGATATGATCGCCGGAGGTCCGGGGCGCCTCTTTGGCTTCTCCGTCCCCCGGCTCCTGCGCCCCGGTTGCCGTCGCCGCCAGGCTGATTGCACATAGAACGAACGCCAGACTCAGTGCCGGAACGCGCACGGGACCCTCCATCGCCCGGGGTTTATGACAGCATCAGTGTACCAGTTTCAGGGCATGCGGCAACGCGGAATTCTCTCAGGACGTGTGGGCCCGGCCGGGCAGCCGAGCCTCATCCGCAATCTGCCGTTTACTCTGGCGGCCTATGGTCCGCCCCCGTTTCCCGGACCGGCGTGAACGCCCCCGCCCGGCGGGCGGTTTCACCCCGGCCGGTACTTATCCTTCCCCCGGCCCGGGGCGCGGGGACCGTTGCCATTTGTCATGGTCCGCCCGCCCCTGTGCAGTGTTACGGACGAACGATCATGGACGCCCATTCATTGAGGGCCCGCCTGCGCCCGCTGATGCGCAGAACTTCCTGGGCCGGACAGGCGCTGCAAAGCATCCGCTCCCTGAGATTCGCGCTGCACACGCCCCGGCGCGCCTTCGACGACATCCACCGGCGCCATTTTCTGAAATCGCGCGAGGACCGCGAGCGGGCCGGGCCGCACATGCCCGAAAGCGGCCATATCCGCCTGCTGCTGCAGGCGCTGATCGAGAAGTACGACGTGCAGACGCTCTTGCATATTCCGTGTGGGGATTTCCATTGGTTGAGCCGCATCGACCTGAACGGCTGCACCTATATCGGCGGCGACGTGCTGCCCGAGGTGGTGCAGGCCAATACCGAGCGCTTCGCGGGGCCGGCCTGCAGCTTCCGCCGCATCGACATTCTGCGCGACCGCCTGCCCCGGGCGGAAATGCTGCTCTGCCGGGACCTGCTGGTTCATCTGTCCACGGCCCATATCCGCCGGGCGCTGGCGAACATCAAGCGCTGCGACATCCGCTTTCTGCTGACCACCCACTATGTGCGCGCCGGAACCTATGAGGACATCGCCACGGGCGGCTGGCGCCCGGTCAACTTCCGGCTCGCGCCCTTCCATTTCCCGGAGCCGCTGGAGACCCTGTTCGAGCGCGCGCCCGATTGCGGCGACTACCGGGGCGCCCGGGCGCTGGGCAAGAGCCTGGCCCTGTGGCGGGTGTGCGACCTGCCGGGGTGAAGGGGGGCGGAGGGGAGTTCAATTACCGTCCGCCTCCTGATTCTCCGTATCCGCTTTTTCTGGAAGATCGCCGATACGTTCCCACAGGCCCGAAGGCGGGCGTTTGAGCGCCCGGCGGGCCAGACTGCGGAAACCATTCAAATCGCGAATTTCACAATAGTCGTAGCGAAAAATGTCATAGCTGCCGGCATGATGGCGATATCCCCGGCGTTGCCATTCCTCCGTCCCCGCGCCGTCGCATGCCAGAGCATACTCAGTCAATTTTGTAACGACGCCCTCTCCGCCTTCCGCCACCAACAAATGGTAGCGCGGTTTGAAAAAGCCGTCCTGAACCAGGAACACTCTTGAAGCGGATCTCCTTCCGAGTAAGGCGGTAACGTTCCCCACGAAAACTTCGGGACTATCCAAACCCGGCCCGTCCTCGCTGAAATGATACCTGGGGTGAATCAGGCCGCCCAACTTCCAGTTAAAATAATCCGTACACATATCGGGATTCAGATTTTCGGCAGCTCCATAATCCCTCATGCAATCCCAGTCGGTAATCCGCCACTTGCCATATTTGAATACGGAGGAAACGGACGCGATGCAATCATCCGGGCATTCCTCGGACTTCGGCCAGATTTCGACGTCCGGATTGCGGTCCACAAGCTCCAGGAGCAACGGTTCGTCGCTGCTTGCAATGAAGGACGGCACTCCGACAGCGATGACAAACAGTGCACACAGCGCCGACACGCTTCCCTCCTCTCAGCATTGCGAATAGCAAAAGAGAAATGCACATTCGCTGGAGACGGGATGAACCGCCGGAATGCAATGGTGCCGGAATGCGCCTCAATTCACCTTCCGCTCCTGCCCCTCCCAGTAGGGTTCGCGCAGTTCGCGGCGGAGGATCTTGCCGGAGGGGTTGCGGGGCAGGTCGTCGG
>JBKHIN010000076.1:0-9951 GCA_046538635.1 Alphaproteobacteria bacterium | reverse complement strand
AGCGCGCCCACCGGGCACAGATCGATGACATTGCCGGACAGTTCCGACGTCATCGAGTGTTCCAGATAGGTGACGATCTCCATGTCCTCGCCGCGGCCGATGGCGCCAAGCTCGCTTACCCCCGCAATCTCCGTGGCGAAGCGGATGCAGCGCGTGCAGTGGATGCACCGGGTCATGATCGTCTTGATCAGCGGACCCATATATTTGTCCTCCACGGCGCGCTTGTTGAGGCCGAAGCGCGTATGGTCCGTGCCGTAGATCATGGACTGGTCCTGCAGATCGCACTCCCCGCCCTGGTCGCAGATCGGGCAGTCGAGCGGGTGGTTGATCAGCAGGAACTCCATCACGCCTTCGCGCATCTTGCGCACGTCCGGCGTGTTGGTGTGCACGATGGGCAGATCGCCGTCCTTGGGCGGACGCAGATCCCGCGCCCCGATGGCACAGGAAGCCGCGGGCTTGGGCATGCCTTCCACGGCCACCAGGCACATGCGGCAATTGCCGGCGATGGACAGGCGCTCGTGATAGCAGAAACGCGGAATCTCCGCGCCCGCCGCCTCGCATGCCTGAAGCAGCGTGTAATTGTCGGGCACCTCGATTTCCTTGCCGTCAACGATCAGCTTCGCCATCGCCTGTCTTCCGGTTACGAACCATTCGGGCAGTGCTCTCGGTGCAGATTGCATTCAGGTCGAACGTCTCACCGCCCCCATTTTCCGCTCGTCCCCGCGGAAGCGGGGATCCAGTGCAACGCTCGAATGCCGCGCCGCACGGCTCCTGGATTCCCGCTTGCGCGGGAAAGAGCGGATGGGAAGAACTCTGCCTCAATTCATTCCATTACTACCGCGTCTTCAACTCCGCCAGCAGCGCCTTGCTCTCCTTCACCCGCGCCTCTTCCGGGCTCAGGCCCCGGCGTTCGCAGGCCTCGAAGTCCTGAAAGTCGCCGAGCGAAACCACTTCCGATTCGAGCGTGAAGCGCTTTTCCTCGTCGTCGGCGAGTTCCATGGCCGTCATCAGCGCCTGCTTGATGAGCGGCTTTTCGAACGGAAGGTCGCTCACCCTGCGCACTTCGCCGCCCCCGGTGCGCGACAGCACGTCCTCATACGCGGCGACGACCTCCTCCACCGAAGCTTCCGGTTCCGCCGGTTCGCCGCCTGTCCTGCCCCCGATCAGAGCTTTCAGAAATTTCATGGTTTCGCCGCGGCCGGTCCGTACGTGCCGCCCGCGTCTCCCTCATTCAGCAGCCACGCTCGCCGTCACTTCGCGGCCCGACGCATACTGATCGATTCGTCTTTCGATCTCGGGCCGGAAATGGCGGATCAGACCCTGGACCGGCCATGCGGCCGCATCGCCCAGGGCACAGATGGTGTGGCCCTCCACCTGATACGACACGTCGAGCAACAGATCGATATCTTCCTTGCGCGCCTGGCCGATGGCCATGCGTTCCAGCACCCGCCACATCCAGCCGGTCCCTTCGCGGCACGGCGTGCACTGGCCGCAGCTCTCATGCTTGTAGAAATAGGCGATGCGCGCAATCGCCTTCACGATATCGGTCGATTTGTCCATCACGATCACGGCCGCCGTGCCCAGGCCCGACTTCACCTCCTGGAGCGAATCGAAATCCATGAGGACCGTATCGCAGATTTTCTTCGGTATAAGGGCCACGGACGATCCGCCGGGAATGACCGCCTGCAGATTGTCCCAGCCCCCGCGCACGCCGCCGGCATGCCGGTCGATCAGCTCTCTGAGCGGAATGCCCATTTCCTCTTCCACATTGCACGGCTTGTTCACATGGCCGGAAATGCAGAACACTTTCGTGCCGGTATTGTTGGGACGGCCGAGCGAGGCGAACCACTCCGCGCCGCGCCGCAAAATCGTGGGCACGACGGCGATGGATTCCACATTGTTGACCGTGGACGGACAGCCATAAAGCCCCACGCCCGCCGGGAAGGGCGGTTTCAGGCGGGGCAGGCCCTTCTTGCCTTCGAGACTTTCCAGAAGCGCCGTCTCCTCGCCGCAGATATAGGCGCCCGCGCCGTGGAAGACGTGAATGTCGCAATCCCATCCGTGGACGTTGTTCCTGCCGATGAGCTTCGCTTCGAGCGCCTCCTCGATGGCCGCCTCGAGAACCTCCCGCTCCCGGATGAATTCACCGCGGATATAGATGTAGACCGTGTGCGCCCGCATGGCGAAGGCCGAAACCAGGCAGCCCTCGATGAACAGATGCGGATCGTGGCGCATGATGTCCCGGTCCTTGCAGGTTCCAGGTTCGGACTCGTCCGCGTTCACGACCAGGTAGTGCGGCCGGATGCCCACCTCCTTGGGCATGAAGGACCATTTCAGGCCGGTCGGGAAGCCCGCGCCGCCGCGCCCGCGCAGGCCGGAGGTCTTGACGCGCTCGACGATCCCGTCGTGGCCGAGTTCAAGCAGCGCTTTCGTGTTGTCCCAGGCGCCGCGCCCCCGCGCGGCCTCGAGCCGCCAGTCGTGGAAGCCGTAGAGATTGGTGAAAATGCGGTCCCGGTCCTGCAACATTAGGCTCTCACTCCCCCGCCGGTTCGCCGGAATAGAGGCTGTCGTCGGTCAGCGTCGTCGGGCCGCCCTCGGGCTCCGAGCTTTTGCGGCCCGACTGCGGGCCGGGCCGGGGCTGCTTTCCGGCCGCCAGTTCATCCAGAATTTCCTCGAACCGCTCCGCGGTCAGGTCTTCGTAATTGTCCCTGCCGATCTGCACCATGGGCGCATTCACGCAGGTGCCCATGCATTCCATTTCGAGCCAGGAGAACTTGCCGTCCGGCGAGACCGCGCTTTGCTTCTCGTGAATGCGCCGCTTGCATACGGCGACAAGATCATCCGATCCGCGCAGCCAGCAGGGCGTCGTGGTGCAGACATAGACGAGATGGTCGCCCACCGGCTCCAGATTATACATCGTGTAGAAGGTGGCGATTTCGTAGACCCGGATATAGGGCATATCCAGATATTCGCCCACATAGCGAAGCGCCGGTTCGGGCAGCCAGCCGCCCGACTGTTCCTGCGCCCGCCACAGCAGGGACAGAACCGCGGACCATTGCCGCCCTTGCGGGTATTTCCGGATTTCTTCGTCCGCCCACGCCTTGTTTTCAGGCGTGAACTCGAAGCTCTCCGGCTGATCTTTCGCTAACCGTCGAACGGCCAATGCTCTTTCTCCTGTGTCAGCGCCTACCTGTGGAGGAGCGAGGGAAGAGAAGCGAGGAGCGAGAGAATGCAGGGTGTATTGAACGAAGCACGGCACGCGGACGTGCATTTCGGGCTGGCCTCAATGCATCCTACACTCTTCTCTCTCCTCGCTTCTCACTCCTCTCCACTCGCTTCTCCGCTACCGGTCGATCTCCCCGAACACGATGTCCAGCGTGCCGATAATGGCGGCGACATCGGCCAGCATGTGCCCCCGTGTCATGTGATCCATTGCCTGCAGGTGGGCGAAGCCCGGCGCCCGGATCTTGCAGCGATAGGGCTTGTTGGCGCCCGTGGAAACCAGATAGACCCCGAACTCGCCCTTGGGCGCTTCGACGGCGGCGTAGACCTCGCCCTCGGGCACGCGGAACCCTTCCGTGAACAGCTTGAAATGGTGAATGAGGGCTTCCATCGAGCGCTTCATCTCGGCGCGCCGCGGCGGCGTCACCTTGTGGTCGGGCGCCATGACCGGCCCGTCCGGCATGCGCTCGATCGTCTGCTTCATGATTTTGACGCTCTCGCGCATTTCCTCCATACGCTGAAGATAGCGGTCGTAGCTGTCGCCGTTCTTGCCCACCGGAATGCGGAAATCGAGATCCGAATAGCATTCATAAGGCTGCGCCTTGCGCAGATCCCACCGCAAACCCGTACTGCGCAGCATGACGCCTGAAAAGCCCCACGCCATCGCGTCCTCGCGCGAAATGACGCCAATGTCCACATTGCGTTGCTTGAAGATCCGGTTCTCTGTGAGCAACCCCTCTATGTCGTCCACGACCTTGGGGAAGGTTTCGCAGAACTCCATGATGTCTTCGGCGAGGCCCGCCGGCATGTCCTGATGGACCCCGCCCACGCGGAAATAGTTGGCGTGCATCCGGGCGCCGGAAACGCGCTCATAGAAGATCATCAGCTTCTCGCGTTCCTCGAAGCCCCAGAGCGGCGGCGTGAGCGCGCCCACATCCATGGCCTGGGTAGTGATGTTCAGAAGGTGCGAGAGCAGACGGCCGATTTCGCAGAACAGCACCCTTATATACTGGGCGCGCGGCGGCAC
Source organism: Alphaproteobacteria bacterium (assembly GCA_046538635.1). Lineage (GTDB taxonomy): Bacteria > Pseudomonadota > Alphaproteobacteria > JAJFIK01 > JAJFIK01 > JBKHIN01. The sequence continues at coordinate 5,702 of JBKHIN010000076.1, read as the reverse complement.
TTCGAGGCCCAGAAGGCGCTCCGCGGCGAGCACGAAGGCATGCTCCTGATTCATGGGCGCCACATAGTCCAGACGGTCGAAATAGCCGATCGCCTGCAAATAGGTCTTGTGCTCGATCAGCTTCTCGGTGCCGCGGTGCAGAAGCCCGATATGGGGATCGACGCGCTTGACCACCTCGCCGTCCAGCTCCAGCACCAGGCGCAGCACGCCGTGCGCCGCCGGATGCTGCGGGCCGAAATTAATGTTGAAATTGCGGATCCGGTCTTCGGCGTTCTCGGCCATCGCGCCCTATTCCTTCTCCCCCTTGCCGGTTCCCGTTCCCGGGTCGCCTCCCCGGCCCGTCGCCTTTTCATCTCCGGGCAGAAGATACTCGACGCCTTCCCACGGGCTCATGAAGTCGAAGGTCCGGAACTCCTGCTGGAGCCTGACGGGCTCGTAGACCACGCGCTTTTGCTCGTCGTCGTAGCGCACTTCCACATAGCCGGTGAGCGGAAAGTCCTTGCGCTGCGGATAGCCGCTGAAGCCGTAATCCGTCAGGATACGGCGCAGGTCCGGATGATCGGAGAAGCGGACCCCGTACAGATCGAAAGCTTCGCGTTCGAACCAGTTGGCGGCAGGAAAAAGCTCCACCACGCTGGGAACCGGGGCGTCCTCGCCTGCCCTGACCTTGATTCTCACCCGCATGTTCTGGCGCAGCGAGAGCAGATGGTAGACGACGTCGAACCGCTCGGTCCGGCCGGGCCAGTCGACGCCGCAAATATCGATGAGCACCTCGAACTGGCACGACGGATCGTCGCGCAGGAACTGCAGCACCCGCCGGATCTGGTCCTTGCGCACCTCGACGGTCAGCTCGCCGTGAGCGATCTTGTGGCCCGTCACGGCTTCCTGAAGGGAATGGTTGACCGTGGCGGCCAGTTCCTCCAGCGCCTCGTCCATGCCCTCGTTCCCCCTAACGTTCAATCGTCCCGGTGCGGCGGATCTTGCGTTGCAGCAGAAGCACACCGTAAACCAGCGCCTCGGCAGTCGGCGGACAGCCCGGCACATAGATATCGACCGGCACGACGCGGTCGCAGCCGCGCACGACCGAATAGGAATAGTGGTAATAGCCGCCGCCGTTCGCGCACGAGCCCATCGAGATCACGTAGCGGGGCTCGGGCATCTGGTCATAGACCCGGCGCAGGGCCGGCGCCATCTTGTTGCACAGCGTTCCCGCCACGATCATCACGTCGGACTGGCGGGGACTGGCGCGCGGCGCGAAGCCGAACCGTTCCAGGTCATAACGGGGCATGGACGACTGCATCATCTCGATGGCGCAGCAGGCGAGGCCGAACGTCATCCACATGAGCGAGCCGGTACGCGCCCAGGTAATGACGTCGTCGGCGGCGGCCACGAGAAATCCCTTGTCGGTCAGCTCCGCATTCACATGCTGGAAGAAAACATCATTGTCGGAGACCGGTGCGCCGCCTTCCACACTGGAGCGCGCAGCCGTCTGTGCGGGAACCTTCACTCCCATTCCAGCGCTCCCTTTCGCCACTCGTAAATGAACCCGACCGTCAGTACGGCCAGGAAGACCATCATCGACCAGAAGCCGAAGAGGCCGATATCGCCCAGCGCCACCGCCCACGGAAACAGAAACGCCACCTCGAGATCGAAGATGATGAACAGGATCGCGACCAGGTAATAGCGCACATCGAACTTCATCCGCGCATCGTCGAAGGCATTAAAGCCGCATTCATAGGCCGACAGCTTGTCCGGATCCGGCGCGGAGGGCGCGAGAACCATCGGCGCCACCATCAGCGCCAGCCCGATGATCCCGGCCAGCGCCATGAACAGGATGATGGGCAGATATTCCAGCAACAGTTCTTGCATGATCCCGTTTCCGGTCCGCCGCCCAGCCGAAAAAACGCGCCGTGCGGCGCCTGATGGCTTGGCCAGTAACTTAAACTCGCGCCCGCAACAGACAATCGCTGCGGCCGCTTTTGCCCCCGTTTTGCCCGGCCCGGCGCCGTGACACGTTGCCACGTAACCGCTCTTCGGCATGTGAGATGGGAAAGCGGATGAATCGCCCGGCCCGGCGGGCACCAACCTATGCGTTTCACAGGTTGCGTGCAATGCTTTCCGGCGGCGGCGGAAAGCCCGGAACGATGCTGTGGCTTGCAGGCGGAAAAGCCGGGGAAATGGCGGGAGCGACGGGACTTGAACCCGCGACCTCCGGCGTGACAGGCCGGCACTCTAACCAGCTGAGCTACGCCCCCGCACAAGGGCTTCGCGCCGGAGCGCGAGAGGTGGCGTTGAATACGGCACCAGCGCGCGGACTGTCAAGCGCTTCCCACCCTGAAGCGCCGGCGCAAGCTGCATGAATCCGTGGCCGCAGCCCTCTTTCGCGGCCCGTTCCGGGGCCGGGAAATTTTTCGCTAACGAGTCGCGCCTACCAATGACTGCCGGAGCAGAATTGCGGCGCTGGGGAGCGGGCCGTTGAAGAGTGCTGTTCCATGAGGATTGCGTATTTCGCGGCTTGCCTGCTGGTGCTCGCAGCGGCCGCACCTTCCGCCTTCGCGGCCGTCGTACCGTTCAGCCCGGCGGCGGCCAAGGCACAGACGGCCGGTACGGCGGACCGGACTCTGCTGGTTCTGGCGCAGCGCCGCAGCGCGCGCGGCTATCGCGGAGGTTCCTACCGGGGGCGTGCGTTCCGGGGAACATACCGGGCGCGCCCCGGCGGCGTGTACCGCGGACGCTCGCTCGGGCGCGCCTATTCCGTCCGCCCGGGCGGAGCCTATCGCGGCCGTTCCGGGTACAGGCCGGCGTACCGGCCCGCCGGGCGCGCCTATCGCCGCTTCTACCGGTCCTATTCCACTGGCCGTCACACCCGGCGTTATGACGGCCGGGCCTACCGGCGCGACTACCGCGGCGCGGGCCGCGCCTACCGGCGCTATTATGACCGGGGACTTTCACGGCAGCGCGCCTACCGCCGGGCCTATGACCGGGGCCGCCGCGGCACCCGCGTCTATCGCGACCGGAAGAGTTACGAACGGGCCTACCGCCGCTACACGGAACGGTACGGAGAGCGCGCCTACCGGCGCTATTACGGCGAGCGCGGACGCTATTACCGGCGCGGCGCCGGCCGTGCCTACCGGCGGGCCTATGACGGCCGCGATTACCGGCGTTACCGGCACGGCAGATGGTACGGCTACGGCCCCCGCTGGCGGAAATTCGGCCACCGCCGCTTCGAAGGGCGGCGGCTGAAACGGCACATCCGCAAGCGGAATTTCCACCGGGGCCGGTTCCACAATATCTATTGGAATTACGGGCCCACCTTCGGCTGGTGGTACGGTTATCCGCTCTATCTGTACAACTGGGTCGGCTATGACTGCCATCCGGTACGCATGTACGACTATTGGGGCGGCCGGTACGGGCTGATTGGCGGCACGGTCTGTTATGACGAGCTGGGCTATCCCTATCTGTACCGGCGCTGGCTGATCCGCTACGTGGACGATCCCTATTATTACAGGCGCTGAGCCGGGCAGCGCTTTCCGCTTTTGCCACCGTGGCGCACGTTCCGGCCTATGGCCGGGGCGGGCGGCCGCGGCAATCGTGCCGTTAACGTACATCCCCACGAGACCCTTTCGCGTCCAGGGTGAATCCACCATGCGCGGTTCATGTGCGGTTCATGTAGAATTTGAAACCGTGTCCACTGGCTGAGGTTTCGTTGATTTTCGACGAGAACAGACACCCAGGCTTGCTGAAGATTTTGATCAGCGAAAGGACGCGTTCATATGAAGATTGCTCCCTATCTGACAGCGGGCGCGCTGGTGCTCGCTTTCGGGGCGGCGCCTCCCGTGGCCGCTGGCCCAGCTCCAACGGCGGCCAAAGCGCTGGAGACCGGGACGGACAGTTCCACACTCACCTATGTAAGAGACCGGGACGACAGGCGCCATCGCCGTGACCGCAAGCGCCGGCACCGCGCCGACCGCAGGCGCAGCCGCCGGCATCAGGGCGAGCGCCGGAAGCACCGGCGCCAACGTGGCGATCATCGCAAGCACCGGCGCAAACATCGCAAGCACCGGCGAGACCATCGCAAACATCGCAAGCATCGGCGCGACCGCCGCTGGCATCGCAAGCACCGCGTTGACCGCCGCAAGCATCACCGCAAGCACCGCCGGCATCGGCGCGACCGCCGCTGGCATCGCAAGCACCGCGGTGACCGCCGCAAGCATCACCGCAAACATCGCAAGCATCGGCGCGACCGCCGCTGGCATCGCAAGCACCGCGGTGACCGCCGCAAGCATCACCGCAAGCACCGCCGGCATCGGCGCGACCATCGCCGCCGGTGGCGCGGACACGGCCGCACGTGGCGGAAACACCGCCATCACCGCCGTCATGACGGACGCCGCTTCAGGCGGCATATCCGCAAACACCGTCTGCACCGGGGCCGGTTCCATCACAAATATTACCGGCGCGGCACGAGATTCGGCTTCTGGTTCGGCTATCCGCTCTACCTCTACCATTATCGCGGATATGACTGTCATCGCGTCACGCTGCGCGATTACTGGCGCGGCCGGTACGCCCTGATTGGCGGCACGCTGTGCTATGACGAGCTGGGCTATCCCTATCTCTACCGGCGCTGGCTGATCCGCTATGTGGGCGGCGGTTATTATTACCGCTGACGGTTCACGGGGGCCTTCAGGGCGCCCGGAAGACAAATCGAACCCGCCGGATCACCCTCCGGCGGGTTTTTGTTTGGGGAACAAAACCAGCTGCCAAAAGGCGATCTTGAGACTGCAGGGCAGGAAGCCCGTCTTCGCCCGGCACCTCGTCAGCCGGGCTAGGCCGGGCACTGCTTCGCCTGAAATCGCCTCCGCGTGGCTGCGCCACGCGTAGCCGAAGGCGAAGCGTGGTGGGCGGTACAGGGATCGAACCTGTGACCTTGCGGGTGTAAACCGCACGCTCTCCCATCTGAGCTAACCGCCCTTTCAGAGGTCAGGGATCAGGAATCAAGGCTCAGCAGGTGCGGAAGAGAGTTCTTTGCCACATGGCCGCTACCGGAGTGTGAGGGAAAGAGCCGGCATCCATTCCCTCCGATACCTGATACCTGATCCCTGACCTCTGAATCGGAAATGGCGGAGAGCTGCCTCCGCCAGTCCGTACACGTATGACTCTGCAAGGCACCCGCGGGCGCAGGACAGGATCGTCAGTTCACGGCGTCTTTCAATGCCTTGCCGGCCTTGAATTTCGGTTGTTTCGATGCCGGAATCTTGATCGGTTCGCCGGTGCGCGGATTGCGGCCTTCGGTTGCCGCGCGCTGTGTGACCGAGAATGTGCCGAAGCCGACCAGGCGCACTTCATCACCGCCCTTCAGAGACTCCGTAATGACGTCGAACACGCCATCGACCGCGCGGGTGGCATCAGCCTTGGACAGATTCGCGTTATCCGCAACTTGTGCAATGAGCTCGTTTTTGTTCACAGTAGCCCCCTTCAGGCTGTCAGTTAGACCTATGGTCAAGCGGCGCGAAGTCTAGACCGCCCTTAACCTGCCGGTCAAAGGAAAAACCGCAGTTTTCCGCCATTTATTGTGAGTTTCGTGCCCCGATACGGCCATGATTCGGGCCGCCGCGCCACAAACGCCCCGCCGCAAGCGAAGCAGGCCGCGGGCCCCGGATGAGTTCCGGGACCCGCGGCTGATTCTTCTTTGATTCCAATAGCTT
>JBKHIN010000322.1:0-3936 GCA_046538635.1 Alphaproteobacteria bacterium | reverse complement strand
GCGACAATACCTATGCAAATTATCGTGAGGCGAATCTCGCCTTCTGGCGGCAGACGGTGCTGCCGCTGGCCGCGAAGCTGGCCCAGGATCTCGGCAACTGGCTGGCGCCGCGTTTCGGCGGCGGCGTGGAACTGCGCTGCGATCTTGAGGCGGTGCCCGCCCTTTCGGCCGAGCGGGAGGCGCTGTGGTCGCGCCTGGCGCGGGCGGAATTCCTGACCCTGAACGAAAAGCGCGCGGCGGTGGGCCTCGATCCGCTGCCGGGCGGGGACGGGTTGAGCCGCGGCGGCGCGGTAAGCGTCGGGCGGGGCGGGGCGTGACCGGGATCGAGGGCTACGCCTCCCTGTTCGGCGCGGCGGACCGCAGCGGCGACGTGATCGCCCACGGAGCCTTCCGGCGCACGCTGGCCCGGCGGCGGGCAGGGGCGCTGCCGCTGCTCTGGCAGCACCATACGGACGACGTGCTGGGCCGGGTCGTTCACATCGGCGAGGACCGGCGCGGGCTCTTCGTGCGCGCGGCGCTCGAAGGCGGGGTGACGCGGGCGCGGGAGGCGCTAGCGCTCATGCGCTCGCGCACCCTCACGGGGCTGAGCATCGGCTTCCGGCCCGTGCGCGCGCGGCGGCTGAAGCGGGGCGGGCGGCTGCTCACCGAGATCGACCTGTGGGAAATCTCGCTGGTCACCTTCCCCATGCTCGACAGCGCCCGGGTGCTGCGGGTGGTGGGACCTTCGCCTGATCACTCAACAAGAAATTCTTAATTCCGCTCGTCCCTGCGCAAGCAGGGATCCAGAGCACACGGATGAAACGGGCGCTTCTCGCGGAACTGGCCCAATGCCGGACTCCCAAACTGCGGAGACGCCGGTGAAGACTGGGTCCCTGCTTTCGCAGGGATGAGCGGTGAATGTTCTCAGCACTGACCAGAAAGGAAAGGACACTGCACATGGACGAGGAACTCTATTTCACCAAGGCGGAGCAGGGCGGGGAGGCCGACCTGCGCGAGGCGCTGGACCGGTTCCTGCGGGATTTCGAGGCCTTCAAGGAGGCCAACGACGAACGGCTCGCCCAGATCGAGGCGCGGCTTTCCGCCGATCCGGTGAGTACGGAGAAAATGGAGCGCATCAACCGGGCGCTGGACGAACAGAAGTCCGCGCTCGACCGCATGACGCTCTCCCTGCGCCGCCCGCCCCTGGGCCGTGCGGATACGGAGGAACCCGAGAGTCCCGAGGCCCGGCGCCGCCGCGCCGCCTGGGACGTCTATATGCGCAAGGGCGCGGACGACGAACTGCGGTCTCTGGAACTCAAGGCGCTCTCCGGCCAGTCGGACCCTGACGGCGGCTTTCTGGCGCCGCCGGAGACCGAGCGCATGGTGGGCCGTATCCTGAGCGAAGCCTCGCCCATCCGCGCCATCGCCTCGGTGCGCCAGATCGGCGGCATGGCCTTCCGCAAGCCCGTGACGGTGACGGCCGCCAGCTCCGGCTGGCAGGGCGAGGAAGAGGCGCGCACCACGACGGAAGCGCCCGGCCTGTCGCTGCTCGAATTTCCGGTCATGGAACTGTTCGCCATGCCGGCCGCCACGCAAAGCCTGCTGGACGATGCCTATGTGAACGTCGATGAGTGGCTGGCGGAGGAAATCCGCACCGTGTTCGCCGAACAGGAAGGCGCGGCCTTCGTCAATGGCGACGGCGTCTCGCGGCCGCGCGGTTTCCTGAGCTATCCCAAGGCGGCCAACGGCACGGAAGGCTGGGGCGAGCTGGGCTTCGTGCTGTCGGGCGCGGACGGCGCCTTTGCCGCCACGGACCCCTCCGACCGGCTGATCGACCTGGTCTATGGCGTGAAACAGGCGCACCGCTCGGCGGCCCACTGGGTGATGAACCGCTCCGTGCAGGCGGAGATCCGCAAGATCAAGGACGCCGACGGCAATTACATTTGGCAGCCCGGCATCCGCGACGGTCAGCCTGCGTCGCTTCTGGGCTACCCGGTGACCGAGGCGCCCGACATGCCGGACATCGCTTCGGGCTCCTTCTCCATCGCCTTCGGCGATTTCGGCCGGGGCTATCTGATCGTGGACCGCGTGGGCCTGCGCATCCTGCGCGATCCGTTCTCCGCCAAGCCCTATGTGCTGTTCTACACCACCAAGCGCGTGGGCGGCGGCGTGCAGAATTTCGAGGCCATAAAGCTGATGAAATTCTCCGCATCGTAACGAATGGTCATCCTTGAGCGTGCTCCCGGCTTCACGCTGCCGGTTTGCTCAGGTTGCGGACAGTCCCTCTCCCTCGGGAGAGGGAGGGGCCCGCGGGCGCGTCAGCGCCCGTGGGAGGGTGAGGGGCGCAAGCAATGATCCTCACGGGAACCCGCTGACGGAGTCTCCTGCGCGCCGGACGGCGCGCGCCCCTCACCCGCCCTCCTGCGCAAGGCTCCGGAGGGCGACCTCTCCCGAGGGAGAGGTGATGGCAGGCCATTCCGTCGAAATCACCCTATGACGGAACGCGCCGTGCGGCGCGATTGCATAATCTCTCGATAAGGACACATGTCATGCAGGACATTCTCAACAATCTCCATCCCGTCATCGCCGTCGCGCCGCAGGTGGTCAGCGACGACACCGCCCTGGTGGGCGGCATCATCGACCGTCAGGGCTTCGACGCGCTGGCCTTCGTCATCGCCACGGGCACGCTGGCGGATGCCGACGCGACGTTCACCGTTCTGGTGGAACACGGCGACCAGGCGGACCTTTCCGACGCCGCCGCCGTTCCCGATGCCGAACTTCTGGGTACGGAAACGCTGGCCGGCTTCGGCGCGGCGGATGACGATGAAACCCGCAAGGTCGGCTACAGGGGCGCAAAGCGCTATGTACGCCTGACCATCACGCCCGCCGGCAACACGGCGAGCGCGCCGCTGGCGGCGGTCGCCATTCTGGGCGCGCCCAACGTGGCGCCCACGGCCAATCCGCCGCAATGAGCCTCTATTCTGACCTTCACGGACCGGGCGTGTCTGCGTCCGGTCCGCCCGGCCTGGTGCTGGTGACGCCGCCCGCGGTGGAGCCGGTGACGCTGGATGAGGCGAAGGCATATCTGCGCGTGGAAACGGCGGACGAGGACGCGCTCATCACGCGCCTCATCGCCGCCGCCCGCCATGCGGCGGAGCGGGCGACGGGGCGGGCGTTCATCACCCAGGGCTGGCGCATGACGCTGGACCGCTGGCCGTCTTCCCGCGTGATCGAACTTCCATTTCCGCCCCTGCAATCCGTGGACACGGTCGTGCTGATCGACGAGGCGGATGCGGAAATCGTCTGGCCCGCCCAAAACACGGTGGCCGATACGGCAACGGAGCCGGGCCGCCTGGCCCTGCGCGACGGGGTGGCGCCGCCCCTGCCGGGGCGCGACATTGCCGGGCTGGCGGTGGATTTTACCGCCGGTTACGGCGTTCAGTCTACGGATGTGCCTGAAGCGCTGCGCCAGGCCATGATCCGTCTCGTGGCGCACTGGTTCGAGCACCGGGACGAGGCGGGGCCGCTGGAGGTACCGGGCGAAATCGGCGCGCTGCTCGCGCCTTACCGGGTGGCGCAACTGTGAGCGCGGGAGCGTTGCGTCACCGGGTCACCATCGAATTGCCGGTGGAGACGCCGGACGGGCAGGGCGGGCAGACCGTCACCTGGTCGCCGCTGGCTACGGTGTGGGCGGAAATCCGCCCCCTCAAGGCGCGGGAGACGGTGAACGCCCATCAGGTGGAGGCGCGCACCACCCATCTTGTCCGCGTCCGTCACCGTCCGGATATTCTGCCCACCATGCGTGTGGTCTTCGGCAACCGGATTTTCGCCATTCACGGCGTGCTCGACGACGGCGAGCGGCGCCGCTTTCTGCATCTGTTCTGCGAGGAGGGCGCACCGGCATGAGTGGGCAAAAGCGAAGCGTCAGGGGCGCGGACCGCCTGGTGCGCCGCCTCG
>JBKHIN010000321.1:0-3937 GCA_046538635.1 Alphaproteobacteria bacterium | reverse complement strand
ACGCCTGCGACCGGTGTCGCCTCCGTTCCGGATGGCGGCGGCAGCGAAACGCCGCCGGCGGGCGGTGGTGCGGCCGGACCATCCGTGCCGGGGCATCATGCCGTGCGGGCCCGGCCGCGGCATCCGAACGAGACTGTGAAGCGAGAGAAACGATGGCTGTTCCCAAGCGAAAGGTAACCCGCTCGAAACGGGACATGCGCCGCGCCCACGATGCGTTGCGTCCTTCCGCCTACACCGAATGTTCCAATTGCGGAGAGCTGAAGCGGCCGCACCATGTTTGTGCCTCATGCGGCCATTATGACGGCCGGGAAGTCGTCGATACGACGGCCTCTGCCTGACGCGCGCCGCGCCCGCACCACCCGATCCTGCCGATCCGAGGGGAGGTTTCCGCCTTGGCCAGCGACTTGACCATTTCGGTTGACGCCATGGGAGGGGACGACGCCCCTGCCATCGTACTGGAGGGCGTGGCCATTTCGGCGGAGCGGCATCCCGGCGTGCGGTTTCTCCTGTATGGCGACGAGGGCGCCGTCACGCCGCTGCTGAAGCGGCACCCGGTCCTGCGGGAACGCGTGGACGTGCGGCACACCAGCGAAGTGGTCGCCATGCACGACAAGCCCAGCCAGGTGCTCAGGCGGGGCCGGGCCACGAGCATGTGGCGGGCCATCGAGTCCGTGAAGGAGGGCGAGGCCGCAAGCGCCATCTCGGCGGGCAATACCGGCGCCCTGATGGCGATGGCCAAGCTGCAGCTGCGCACCGTCAGCGGCATCGACCGACCGGCCATCGCCGCCATCTGGCCCACGGTAAGGGGCGAGAGCATCGTCCTGGACGTCGGCGCCAATGTGGAGTGCGACGCCAAGCAACTGGTGGATTTCGCGCTGCTGGGCGAGGCCTTCGCACGCGTGGCCCTGGGCCTGAACGCGCCCACGGTGGGCATCCTCAATATCGGCGAGGAAGAGATGAAGGGCCATGAGGAGGTGCGCGAGGCCGACCGCATCCTCAAGAAGGCCCGGATACCCCTCGACTATCGCGGCTTCATGGAAGGCGACGATATCGGCACGGGCGGTGCGGACGTGCTGGTCACGGACGGCTTCAGCGGCAATGTGGCGCTCAAGACCGCCGAAGGCACGGCCCGGCTGATCTCGCACTATATGAGTTCGGCGATCAAACGTTCGTTCTTCGCGCGGCTTGGCTATTTGTTCGCCATCGGCGCGTTCCGCACGCTGCGCAACAAGCTCGATCCGCGCCGCGTCAATGGCGGCGTGTTCCTGGGGCTGAACGGGGTGGTGGTGAAAAGCCATGGCGGCACGGACGGCACGGGCTTTGCCCACGCGCTCGACCTGGCGGTCGATATGGGCCGCGCCGACTACACGGGACAGATCGCCGCCACCATCGCCCGCTTCGGATCCGCCATATCGGCGGCCGTGGCCGGCGGCGGCGGACTGCTGGCAGATGACAGTGAGGCGGCGCTGACGTGAGCGAATTCCATTCCGTAATCACCGGCTGCGGCGCCTATCTGCCCGAGCGTGTGCTGACCAATGACGAACTCGCGCACATGGTGGACACCAGCGACGAGTGGATCGTCGAGCGCACGGGCATCCGCGAGCGCCGCATCGCGGCCGACGACGAACTGACCTCCGATCTCGCCATTCACGCCGCCCGCGCGGCGTTGCGCCAGGCCGACCGCGCCCCGTCCGACATCGATCTGGTGGTGGTGGCCACCGCCACGCCGGACAAGACCTTTCCCGCCACCGCCACGCGCGTACAGGCGGAACTGGGCATCGTGCAGGGGGCGGCCTTCGATCTGCAGGCGGTGTGCACCGGCTTCGTCTATGCGTTGAGCGTCGCCGACGCGCTGATCCGCACCGGGCAGTCGTCACGGGCGCTGGTGATCGGCGCCGAGACCTTCTCGCGCATTCTCGACTGGACCGACCGCACCACCTGCGTGCTGTTCGGCGACGGGGCGGGCGCCCTGGTGCTGGAAAGCGTGGACGGGCCGGTGAGCCCGGGGGGGCGCGGTGTGCTGTCGTCCTATCTGCGCGCCGACGGGCGCTACAGCGGCCTTCTGCATGTGGACGGCGGCCCTTCCACCACGCAGACCGTGGGCCATCTGCGCATGGAGGGCCGGGAAGTGTTCCGGCATGCGGTGGTCAACATTTCCGAGGCCATCCTCACCGCGGTGCACCGGGCGGGCCTTGCGATCGGCGATATCGACTGGTTCGTGCCCCATCAGGCCAATCAGCGCATTCTGGACGGCACCGCCCGCAAGCTGGGCGTTTCGGCGGAACGCATGATTTCCACCGTCGCCCGCCACGGCAATACCTCGGCCGCCTCCGTGCCGCTGGCCCTCAACGAGGCCGTCGAGGACGGGCGCATCGGCCGCGGCGATCTGGTGCTGATGGAGGCCATGGGCGGCGGCTTCACCTGGGGCGCCAGCCTGGTGCGCTGGTAGGCCTGCCCGGACGTCCCGCGCAGGCGCTTGATTCCACAGGCCTTTTCGCAATTTCCTGCTGCATTTCTTAACGAATCATGTATTCTCGCCACACCACAAGCGAAGGGATGTGGTGGTGGAAGAATGCCGGTTCACGCCGGGCCGCGCCGAAAGCGGGGCGGCGGCGGAGCGGGCGGCAGATGAGATGTGGAGTTCATCCACACATGCAAGCGTTGGGTCTATCCCTTTGATATTGACCGGTTTTCTGCTCCGGCGTAGGTTTTTTTCGCCGAGCGGGAAGAAGGAGAGGGGATATGGGATCCGGAACGGTGACTCGCGCCGATTTGAGCGAAGCCGTCTACCAGGAGGTAGGCCTGTCGCGCAACGAGTCTGCGCAGCTCGTCGAGTCCGTTCTGGAGGAGATCGCCTCCACCCTCAGCGAAGGGGAACCCGTCAAGCTGTCTTCCTTCGGCACGTTCCTGGTTCGCGAGAAAAGCGGGCGCATGGGCCGCAACCCGAAAACGGGTGAGGAGGTTCCCATCGAGGCCCGCCGGGTGTTGGTGTTCCGGCCCTCCCATGTCCTCAAGGAATTCATCAACTCCATGCTCGCAACCAAGAAGACCACATGACCCACACACATTCTTCCGCCCGGACGGCGGAGCGGCGGGGCCCGCAGAAGAGCCCGCAGGCCTTTCGCACCATCAGCGAGGTATCGCAGGAGCTGGACGTGCCGGCCCATGTGCTGCGCTTCTGGGAAAGCCGCTTCACGCAGGTTCGCCCCATGAAGCGTGCGGGCGGGCGGCGCTACTACCGGCCCGGCGACGTGGCCCTGCTCAAGGGCATCCGCCGCCTGCTCTACAGCGAGGGCCTGACCATCAAGGGCGCCCAGAAGGTGATGCGCGAGCGCGGCGTGCGTTTTGTCGCCGGCCTTGGCGAAGGCGCCCCGGGAGAGCTGCTGCAGCCCGCGGAATCCCGGGCCAACGGGGCCCGTGTGAACGGGGCCGGCCACCCCCGTGAAAATCGCGAAACGGGGGCCGTCCAGGCCCGTACAGGCGCCGGACAGAAGCCTCTTTTGACGAAAGAGAAGCGGGCAAATCTCGAGGCGGCGCTGAGCCTGCTCAACGATCTGCGCACGGAGTTGTCCACGATGGCGAAGGGGGACAGGCTCACGGACAGCACCGGGGAGGAGCTGCAAAAGGAACCGGCCTGAAGACGGGGATTACCGGGCGCCGGAGGGCCGGCGTGACGCGTCCGAGGGAAGGAGCGCCGGAAACGCTTGTCCCCGCGAGTGCCTGCCATCCCGTCCCGGCCGGCGGCCGCGCGGCGGACCACTTTCGCCGTCTGCAGTCCGGTGGCGATCGTGGCGCCCGCATCGAGCCCGCACGCAGCAAGGAACGCAGGCCGCCGGTATGGTCCGTATAATGATGTATGGGAATGAGTGGCGGACGGGTTTGTCCGTCGTCTGCCATCCCGCCGGAGCCGCTTTTCGCGAGCACCGCGGAACTGTGG
>JBKHIN010000320.1:0-3944 GCA_046538635.1 Alphaproteobacteria bacterium | reverse complement strand
CCACGTCATCGCCGCCGCCCTCAAGGCCGGGCGAGTTGGTTGCTCCGGACCACCGCCCCATCCTGCTTCCCCGCAACCTCAGGCCGGTCCATAAAGGCGGATAGCCTACCATTTCCTCCCCGCCTGTGGCTTGCGTGTGACCGGGGTCACCCCTATATGCGTTTTCGGAATTCACACCGTGGGTAGGGGTATTGCCCGCGCAGACGGGCGGCCCCGCCTTACGCGGTAGATCCCGGAACCAGACGTCGGAAACCTCCAGGGGGGCGGCCGGGTGCATGAGGTGGCCAGCCCGCCCCGCCGCACAAGGGAGAGAAAAGCATGACAAAGGTCATTGGTATCGACCTCGGCACGACGAATTCGTGCGTCGCGGTCATGGAAGGCAAGCAGCCCAAGGTCATCGAGAATGCCGAGGGCGCGCGCACCACGCCCTCCATGGTGGCATTCACCGACGAGGGCGAGCGGCTGGTGGGCCAGCCCGCGAAGCGCCAGTCGGTGACCAATCCCGAGAACACTTTCTTCGCCATCAAGCGGCTGATCGGCCGCACCTTCGACGACCCGACCACCCAGAAAGACAGGGGCATGGTCCCCTACCAGATCGTCAAGGCCGACAATGGCGACGCCTGGGTCGAGGGGCGCGGGGAGAAATATTCTCCCTCGCAGATATCCGCCTTCATCCTGCAAAAGATGAAGGAGACGGCCGAGAGCTATCTGGGCGGCGAGGTCCAGCAGGCCGTAATCACCGTTCCCGCCTATTTCAACGACGCCCAGCGTCAGGCCACCAAGGACGCAGGCAAGATCGCGGGCCTCGAAGTGCTGCGCATCATCAACGAGCCGACGGCGGCCGCACTCGCCTACGGGCTGGAGAAAAAGGAAGGCAAGACCATTGCCGTCTTCGACCTGGGCGGCGGCACGTTCGACATTTCCATTCTGGAAATCGGCGACGGCGTCTTCGAGGTGAAATCCACCAATGGCGACACCTTCCTCGGCGGCGAGGACTTTGACGTGCGCGTCGTCGATTACCTGGCGGACGAGTTCAAGAAGGAACAGGGCATCGATCTGCGCAAGGACCGGCTGGCCCTGCAGCGCCTGAAAGAGGCCGCGGAAAAGGCCAAGATCGAGCTGTCCTCGGCGCAACAGACCGAGATCAACCTGCCCTTCATCACCGCCGACCAGTCAGGGCCCAAGCACCTGACCATGAAGCTCACCCGCGCCAAGCTGGAAGCGCTGGTGGACGATCTGGTGCAAAAGACCATCGAGCCCTGCCGGGCGGCGCTGAAGGATGCCGGCCTCGGGGCGTCCGATGTGGATGACGTCGTTCTGGTGGGCGGCATGACGCGCATGCCCAAGGTTCAGGAATCGGTGAAGAACTTCTTCGGCAAGGAGCCCCACAAGGGCGTCAACCCGGACGAAGTGGTGGCCATGGGCGCCGCCATTCAGGCCGGCGTGCTGCAGGGCGACGTGAAGGACGTGCTGCTGCTCGACGTCACGCCGCTGTCGCTGGGCATCGAGACCAAGGGCGGCGTCTTCACACGCCTGATCGAGCGCAACACCACCATCCCCACCAAGAAGTCGCAGATTTTCTCCACGGCCGACGACAATCAGAACGCCGTGACCATCCGCGTCTTCCAGGGCGAGCGGGAAATGGCGGCCGACAACAAGCTGCTCGGCCAGTTCGACCTGGTCGGCATTCCGCCCGCGCCGCGGGGCGTGCCGCAGATCGAGGTGGCGTTCGACATCGACGCCAACGGCATCGTCAACGTCTCGGCCAAGGACAAGGCCACCGGCAAGGAACAGCAGATCCGCATCCAGGCGTCGGGCGGCCTGAGCGAGGACGATATCGAGCGCATGGTCAAGGACGCCGAGGCCCACGCCGGCGAAGACAAGAAGCGCCGGGAGCTGGCGGAAGCCCGCAACCAGGCCGAGGCCCTGATTCATCAGACCGAAAAGCAGCTCGAGGAACATGGCGACAAGATCGACGCCGGCGACAAGTCGGCCATCGAATCGGCCATGGCCGAGCTGAAGGAAACGCTTGAGGGCGACGAGCCCGGTCCCATCAAGCAGAAGACGGAAGCACTGGCCCAGGCCGCCATGAAGATGGGCGAAGCCATCTACAAGGCGCAGGCCGGAGAAGAAGCGGCGGGCGCCGGCGGCGCGCAGCAGGAAGGCGAGCGCGGCGAGGATGTCGTCGATGCCGACTTCGAGGAAGTGAAGGACGAGCCCAAGCGCCACGGGGGTCAGCAGGGCTGAGGCGTGAGGCGATCTCCTTCACGTATCCCCTTCAACAGGCCCGGACGAACGGGCGCGGGACGGACGGCACGGAAACCCGGACCGTCCGTCCCCGGCTTTCGGAGCGGCGTGCGCCATGAGTAAGAGGGATTACTACGACGTTCTGGGCGTCGAGCGGGGCGCGGATGACGGCGCCATCAAGGCCGCCTATCGCAAGCTTGCGATGAAATATCATCCGGACCGCAACAACGGCGATTCGGACGCGGAGCACAAGTTCAAGGAAATCAACGAGGCGTATGACGTCCTGAAGGATCCGGACAAGCGCGCCGCCTATGACCGCCTGGGCCATGCCGCCTTTGACGGTTCGGCGGGTTTCGGCGGTTTCGCGCGCGGCGGCTTCGGCGATTTCAGCGGCTCCTTCGCCGACGTGTTCGACGAATTCTTCGGCGATTTCATGGGGCGCGGACGCGGCCAGACGCGCATGCGCGGCGCCGACCTGCGCTACAACATGGAAATCTCGCTGGAGGAAGCCTACACCGGCAAGCAGGCGCAGATCCGTGTGCCCGGGGCCGTTACCTGTTCGACCTGCGAGGGCACCGGCGCGGAACCCGGCACCAGGCCCGAGAATTGTCCCACCTGTTCGGGCCTCGGCAAGGTGCGCGCTCAGCAGGGCTTTTTCACCATCGAACGGCCCTGTCCCCATTGCGGCGGTCGCGGGCGCGTCATCAAGACCCCCTGCCGGACCTGTTCCGGCATGGGCCGGGTCGACAAGGAACGCACACTCCAGATCAACGTCCCGCCGGGCGTGGAGGACGGCACCCGCATCCGCCTCGCCGGCGAAGGCGATGTGGGTCCGCAAAACGGGCCGCGAGGCGATCTCTACATTTTCCTGAGCCTCAAGCCGCACCCGATTTTCGACAGGGAGGGGCCGCACCTTCTGTTGCGGCTGCCCATTTCCATCACCCAGGCGGCGCTGGGCGGCGAGGTGGAAGTGCCCACCCTCAGCGGCAGCCGGGCAAGGGTGCGCATCCCCGAGGGCACGCAGCCGGGCCGGCATCTGCGCCTGCGCGGCAAGGGCATGCCCATCCTGCGCTCCACCCATCACGGCGATCTGCACATCGAGGCCGTGGTGGAAATCCCCACAAAGCTTGGATCCAAACAGAAAGAACTCCTGCGCGAGTTCGAAAAGTCGCTGGAATCGGGCAGCCACGAACCCGAGCGCAGGGGCTTCCTGGCGCGGGTGAAGAAATTCCTGGAGGAACTGGGGACGGGGTAGGTATCTGACGGGAGGGGCCCTTGCGTCCTCAGTTCACGCCCGAAAGTGCACATGACTGGCGAGACTGGCTGGAGGAAAATTACGGCCGGTGCGATGAAATATGGCTGGTCTTCTACAAGAAGCACACAGGCAAGGCGGCCATTTCCTATGAGGAAGCGGTGGAAGAAGCCCTCTGCTTCGGCTGGATCGACAGCGTGAAGCGGCGGCTGGACGACGAGCGCTATGCCTTCCGCTTCACGCCCCGAAAGCCGTCCAGCAAATGGTCGCCGAGCAACATCCGGCGGGTGGAGAAACTGATCGCCGAGGGACGCATGACACCGGCCGGGCTCGAACCGGTCGAACGGGCAAAGGCCGAAGGCGCCTGGATGTCCTGACATCGCGCGCAAAGGCCCGCCCTTGCCGGTTCATGCAGGCTCCTCGAAGCTGTCCACACCGCCGAGGG
>JBKHIN010000319.1:0-3945 GCA_046538635.1 Alphaproteobacteria bacterium | reverse complement strand
GTCGAGGTCATTGGGCGGGTCGGCGACCACCGCCGCCGCCGCGCCGGCCTCGAAGGCGCCGGCCACATGGGCGTGGCCGTCGTGATTGGGACCCTTCAGGGCCACGAACAGATCGCCCGGTTTCAGGGTTCGGCTGTCGATGGAAACCCCGTTCGCCGCCCAGGACTCCGCCCCCAGCAGCTTTCCCGCGGTCGCCTCCACGGCTTCCTGTGCGGACCACAAACCTTCCTGCATCATACCCTCGCACTCATCTGCGCCGCGGTTCGCACGGCGTCCGCATCCGAGAACGGATGCACCGTGCCGCCCACGATCTGTCCCGTTTCATGGCCCTTCCCGGCCACCACCAGAATGTCGCCCTCTTTCAGGGTTGTTATCGCTTCTTCTATGGCCGCCGCCCGGCCGCCGATTTCCCGCGCGCCCGGGCAGGCGCTCATGATTTCCCTGCGGATCGCCGCCGGGTCCTCCGTGCGCGGATTGTCGTCCGTGACGATCACCCGGTCGGCGAGTTGCGCCGCCACGCGGCCCATTTCCGGCCGCTTGCCGCGGTCGCGGTCGCCGCCGCAGCCGAAGACTACCGCCAGTTGCCCGCGCACATGGGGGCGCAGCGCCTCCAGCACGGTCTTCAGCGCGTCCGGCGTGTGCGCATAGTCGACGACGACGGAAGCGCCGTTTCCCGTGCGCGCCACCTGCTCCATGCGGCCGGGGGCGCCGCGCAGGCCTTCAAGGCAGGGCAGCACGTCGCGTGCCTCCGCGCCCGTGGCGATCACCAGCCCCGCCGCCAGCAGGGCGTTGGAGGCCTGAAACGCGCCCACCAGCGGCAGGCGGATTTCGTATGCCTTCCCGCCCGTTTCGACGGAAAGCCTCTGTCCGTCAACGGAGGGCTCCTGCGCGGCAAGGCGCAGGGCCGTGCCCGTCCGGCCCACATCCATGACGGTAAGCCCCCGCGCGCGGGCGGCCTCCGCCACGGGGCCGAAGACATCCGTATCGGCGTTGAGCACCGCCGTGCCGTCCGCCGCCATGACTTCGGTAAACAGACGCAATTTTGCGGCCAGATAGGCGGCCTCATCCGCGTGATAGTCCAGATGGTCGCGGCTGAGATTGGTAAACGCCGCCGCCGCAACCCGCACCCCGTCCAGCCGGTGCTGCTCCAGCCCGTGGCTGGAGGCCTCCAGCGCCAGATGTTCGAAACCGCGCGCCTTGAGCCCCGCCAGCAGGCTGTGCAGGACCACCGCATCGGGGGTCGTGTGGGGCAGCGGCTGGGCGTCACCGGAAGCGATCACGCCCAGCGTGCCCAGGCTGGCGGCGGGAATGCCCAGCGCCTCCCAGAGCTGGCGCACGAAACCGGCGACCGAGGTCTTGCCGTTGGTGCCAGTCACCGCCACCACGGTTTCCGGCTGGGCGGCGAAGAAGCGGTCCGCCATCAGCGCCAGCGCCCGGCGGGGATTGGCGCAGGTCAGATGCGCCGCGTACGACTTTCGCGGGAGGGACACGCCTTCGGCCGTGAGGATGGCAGACGCCCCGGCCTCGAGCGCATCGGGAATGAAGCGCGCGCCGTCGGCCTGCGTGCCGGGAATGGCGGCGAACAGCCAGCCTTCGCGGACATGGCGGCTGTCGGGCGTGAGCCCCTCGATCTCACGCGCGAGCATGTCCGGCGCCTGGCCCGGCGCCGGGGCAATGCCCTCCGTCATGAGATCTTCGAGCCGCATATCCATCCTCAATTGCTCGCCACGATAACGGGGCCGGTTTCGGCCTCGCCCGGCGCATAGGCCACGATGGGCCCGATCCGGCTGACCACGCGCGCCACGGCGGGCGCGGCGGTGATGCCGCCGGTCACATGCCAGGAGGTGTCCGCCCCCGGCGTGGGTTCGTCCACGGCCACGATCAGAAGATACCGGGGATTGTGCGCGGGAAACACGCCCATGAAGGAGGACAGGAGCGCCCGCCGGTCATAGCCGCCGCGGCTGGGCTTTTCCGCGCTGCCCGTCTTGCCGCCGATGGGATAGCCCTGCACCTGCGCCCGGCGGCCCGTACCGTTCTCCACCACGTCGCGCAGCAGCGCGCGCATGGTCTTGCTGGTGCGCTCCGTAATGACGCGGGCACAGCCCTCATTTTCCCCGCCGCCCCTGAGGAGGGTCGGCTCCACCCGGCAGCCGCCGTTGACCAGCGCCGCCGCCCCGGCGGCCAGTTGCACCATGTTGAGGGCGATGCCGTGGCCGTAGGAAATGGTCATGGCTTCCAGTTCGTTCCAGCGGCGCGGCAGCAGTGGTGCCGAGACCTCCGGCAGTTCGAGGTTGGGGCGCTTGAGCAGGCCGAAGCGTTCCAGATAGTCCCGCTGGGTCTTCACGCCCGCATCGAGGGTGATCTTCGCCGTGCCGATATTCGAGGAGTGGCGGAAGATTTCGGCCACCGTCATGGGTTCGTCATGGCGGTGATAATCGCGGATGCGGAAGCGGCCCCAGGTGACCGGTTCGGACACGTCATATGTCGTGTCCAGCGCAACCGCGCCGGCATCGAGCGCCATCGCCACGGTGAACGCCTTCAGGGTGGAGCCGAATTCATAGGTGCCCATGGTCACCCGGTTCAGGCGCCCCGCCTTGAGCGCATCGGCCGGCCGGTTGGGGTCGAAGTCCGGCAGCGAAGCCAGCGCCAGGATTTCGCCCGAGCGCACGTCGAGCACCAGCCCCGCCGCGCCGCCGGCCTTGAAGCGCTCCATGGTGCGCACGAGTTCGTCGCGCAGCGCGTGCTGGAAGCGCAGGTCGATCGACAGCGCCATGGACTCGTCCTCCGCCTGCGCCGTGAGCCGTTCGTTCAGCGAGCGTTCGATGCCCGCGCGCCCCTTGCCGTCGGCATCGGCGAAGCCGAGGACATGGGAGAGCACGGGCCCCTGCGGATAGACGCGGCGGCGCTCTTCCACGAAGCGGATGCCCGCCAGCCCCAGATTGTGCACGGCGTAGCGCTGGCGCGGCGTCAGTTCCCGCTTCAGCCAGACCGTGCCCGTGCTGTTCGACAGCCGCCGGGCGAGACCGTCCGCATCGAGATCGAGAACGCCCGCGATCCGGCGCGCCGTTTCCTGCGGATCGACCACGCGCCAGGTGTCGGCGGCCAGAATGTAGCCCGTCATGTCGGCGGCCAGCAGGCGGCCGTTGCGGTCCACGATTTCCGCGCGCCGCTGCTCGGGCACTTGCGAGCGGGCAATCCTGTCGCCAGCCTGCGGCTCGGCCACCGCCAGGCCCGCCAGCCGGACGCCGATGGCGGCATAGGCGGCAACCAGGACGGCGGCGGCGATGACGATCCGCCTGCGGCCGGTTTCCACCGCGCGGCTTTCCATCACCTCGCCGGGGCCCGCATCCACATTGCGCCAGGGCGCCTCGCCCTGTCCGTAGGTGAACAGTTCGCTCATCGCGCCCCTCCCTGCGCAAAGCGCGGCTTGGGCCGCGGCCGGACGGCGGGGACGGGTTCGGGTGCGCGCTCACGGGAGACGGCCATCACGAAACGGCCGCCGCCGGAGCGCACGCCCGGGTCGGGCATGGGCAGATCGGAAAAGCCGATCACCTGCTTCGGCGACATGGGCTCCAGATCGAGGCGGCGCGCCCAGCGCTCCAGCAGTTGCGGATTGTTGAGATATTCCCAGTCGGCCTTGAGCACCTCCATGCGCTTGCGCTCTTCCTTGAGATCCGCGCGCAGGGTGTGGATGCGCTCCTGCGAATGGCGCACGGCATAGGTGACCTTGTAGGCGGACGCCACCAGCGCGAACAGAAGCGCGAGCATGGCGTAATTCACGATACGGATCATACGCGCCTCCCTTCCATGAGTTCTGCGTTCCGGGGCCATGCCGGGGCGGAAGTGCGTTCCGCCGCCCGCAGCCGGGCCGAACGCGCGCGCGGATTGCGGGCCGTTTCGGCCTGCGAAGGCCGTATCGCGCCGCGCCGGATCAGCCTGAAACTC
>JBKHIN010000318.1:0-3960 GCA_046538635.1 Alphaproteobacteria bacterium | reverse complement strand
AGGCCATGACGGCGGCGTTCATGGCGCCCGCCGAGACGCCGCTGACCGTGTCGAAGCTGATGTGGTCCTCTTCCAGCAGCCGGTCGAGCACACCCCAGGTGAATGCCCCCAGCGCGCCGCCGCCCTGAAGCGCCAGATTGAGCGGCCGCGGCGGTTCTTGCCTGCCGAAATGCGGCAGCCATTTGCGCAGTAATCGAAACATGCGCTTGCCCCCTTATCCCCGGCATTCAGCTTAGGCCCGGAGGGGCGGGCGGGCAAGCTTTACTGTCCCGCGAAAAGCGCGGCGGCGATCCGGGGCAGGACGGCGAACCTGATGAGGAACGCGACCAGAAGCAGCGGCACCATGACGGCCACATTGCGCCGGAAGCCGTCGGTCAGCCACCAGCAGAGATAGCCAAAAAACGCAATCAGGATAAGATCGGCAAGGACGGTCATGGAACCAGAGTAACGCCCCGGGCGGCGGGCGCAATGTAGGAGGCTGAGATGAAACGGGTCACGGGCCTTGGCGGCGTATTCTTCAAGTGCGGCGACCGGGCGGCGCTGACGGAGTGGTACCGGAAACATCTGGGTCTGGAGATTTCCGGCGCCGGGGCGTGGGATTTCGAGTGGCGCGAGGCAAAGGAGCCGGAGCGCATGGGCAGGACCGTATTCGCTTTTTTCGATCCTGACACGGATTATTTCGATCCGTCCGGGAAGGACCTGATGTTCAATTTCCGCGTCGATGACCTGGACGCCGTGCTGGCCGCCCTGCGCGCGGAAGGCGTTGAGGTGGACGACCGCGTAGAGGAATATCCCTACGGCCGCTTCGGCTGGATCACGGACCCGGAGGGACGGCGCATCGAACTGTGGGAGCCGAACGCGGAGATGGAGCGCAAGGCGGGGAGCGGGGAGAGTAGCCGCGGCTGAGGAACACTCACCTCTCCCCCGGGAGAGGTCGGACCGGCGTGCGCCGGTCCGGATGAGGGGCGCGCGCCGTCCGGCGCGCAAGAAATCTCTGCGGCTGTTGCGTCATCAGAAGAGTCCGTGTCCGGCCCCTCACCCTCCCAAAGCGCTGCGCGCTTTGTGCCCCTCCCTCTCCCGGCGGGCGAGGGAAGCCCGCCGCAAGATTCGGGTGGCGGCCGGTCCCATGCCGCGCTATCGCTGCGGGCTCGATTCACGGCACAAGGGGCGGTCCCAATGGCTTCGGCACCGGACTCAGGATTAGCGCAGGCGGCGCCTGCCGCGCCCGTCATGGCGGGGCGGGACTGGGCGCTCCTGGGCCTGATGTCGGCGATGTTCGGCGGCGCGTTCACCTTTATCGAGCTGGGGCTGCGGGCCGCCGATCCGGTCACCCTGATGGCGCTGCGGGTGGGGCTGGGCGGACTGGCGCTGAGCGTGGCGCTGGCCGCGACGGGGCAGGGCCTGCCCCGGGGGCGGTGGCGGGATTTGTTCATCATCGGCACGCTGAACACCGCGCTTCCCTTCAGCCTCATCATGTGGGCGCAGACGCACCTCACCAGCGGGCTTACGGCCATCCTCAACACCTCCGCGCCGGTATTCGCCGTGCTGCTCGCCCATGTCTTCTTTGCCGACGAAAAGCTGCGCGCCCACCGGCTGGCGGGCGTGCTGATGGGGATGGCGGGCGTTGCGGTGGTTCTGGGGCCGGGAGCGCTGGACGGTGCGGAAAACCATCTGGGGGCGGAGCTTGCCGTTCTGGCGGCGGCCCTTTCCTATGCGCTGGCGGGCGTTTACGGGCGGCGGCACGGGCTGGGCGGCCTCGCTCCGGTTCAGGCAGCAGGCGGCATGCTGCTGGCGGCCTCGGTCTGTGCCGTGCCGCTGGCCTTCCTGCTGGGGGAACCGGTAAAGTCACTGGCCGCGCTGTCCACCGACGCGGTGGCGCTGGGCGGCGTGGCCGGCGTGGCGCTCGTCAGTTCGGCGGCCGCCTATCCGCTCTATTTCATCCTGCTGCGCCGGGTGGGCGTGGGCAACCTGCTGCTGGTCGCAATCCTGGGCCCGACGGTGGGCGTGTTCCTGGGCGTCGTGGCGCTGGGCGAAACGCTCGCCTGGACGGCATTCGCGGGGCTGGCGCTGATCGTCATCGGGCTCCTGACGATGGACGGACGCTTTCCGCGCCTGCGCACCTGACTTTTCATTCCCCGGCGGAGGGCCCATAGGCAAGGAAATAGTCAGGCCTTTCCATGCAGCGCCCTCGCTTCACCACGACGTTTTCACCGGCTATCGCCGACCGTGAGGGACGAAACAAGGGGCCGCGCCGCGACGGCGGCGTGGGAGGGTGAGGGGCGCTTGCAGCGATTCCTAGCGAAACTTCCCCCAGAAAAACCGGGGCATGTCGTCGGGCATGATGGGCATGTCGAAGTTCTCCGCCATTGCCCAGGTGATGACCTGGTGGTGCAGCGGCAGATAGACCACGTCGCCCTCCACGATTTCCCAGGTCTTCGCGATCAGGGCATCGCGCTTTTCGGGATCGGTTTCCGACGTCATCTGCTCAATCAGCTTGTCCACCCTGGGATTGGAATATTTGCCCGCGTTCCAGCCCTCGCCCGTCCGGTAAAGGTGGGCGAAGACATATTCGCTGTCGATGGTAACGACGCCCCAGCCCAGCAGGTAAAAATCCGTATCATGATTGAGAAGCTTGGGGAAATGCAGGCTCTTGGGCTGGGCGTCCAGTTCCACATCCACACCGATCTTGCCCAGCATGCCGGTAACCGCCTGGCAAATGGCCTCGTCATTGATGTAGCGGTCGTTCGGGCAGTCGAGCTTGACCTGGAAACCGCCGGGATAGCCCGCTTCCTTCAGCAAAGCCTTCGCTTTCTTCACGTCATGGGGCAGGCGCTCGTCCAGTTCCTCCGTATAGCCATTGATGGCGGGGGCGATAAGAACGCCGGCGGGCTTCGCCTTGCCGCGCATGATCTTTTTAACGATGGCAGGCGCATCGATGGCGTGATAGAACGCCTTGCGCACGCGCACATCCGCAAACGGATTTTTGCCCTTGATATTGGAGGAGCGCAGCTCGTGCCGCTCCTGGTCCATGCCCAGAAAGATGGTGCGGGTTTGAGGGGTGGCGCGCGTATGCAGGGAGGTCTGGCGCTCGATCTGCTTGAGGTTTTGCAGGGGCGGGTCGAGCAGGAACTGGATTTCGCCGGAAAGCAGGGCGGCCACGCGCGTGGCGTCGTTCTGGATGGGCGTGTAGATGATGCGGTCGATATTGTGGGGATATTCCTTCAGCCCCCACCAGTTTTTATTTTTGGTCAGTATAGTGCGGATGTCCGGCTCGCGCAGCTCCATGACGAAGGCGCCGGTGCCGTTGGCGTGGCGCACGGCGTAGTTCTCCTCGCCCTTCTCCCAGTCCTGCGGCCGGGTGACGTCATGCTTCTCGCTCCACGCTTTCGACATGATGAAGACCTGGGTGAGGTTGGCGGTCAGCAGCGGCGTGGGAACATCGGTCACGATGCGGACGGTATGGTCGTCCACGATCCGCACTTCTTCCACCGTCTCAACGTAGGTCTTGTAGTCTGAGGTCTCGTGCTGCGCCCGGGCGATGGAGAAGGCCACGTCCTCCGCCGTGAAGGGCGTGCCGTCATGGAAGGTGACGCCCTTGCGCAGTTTGAACTCCCACACGGTGGGCTCGACCAGTTTCCAGGAGGCCGCCAGCGCCGGAATGATGTCGAGATCGGGCAGGGGGCCGCGCATGACCAGCGGCTCGTAGACCTGCAGGTTGGCGGCGGTGGTGGGCGTTTCGTTCTGGGCGTGGGGATCGAAGGTCAGCGCGTCGCCCTGGCTCGCCCAGCGCAGCACGTTTTCGGCATGGGCTGGCGCGGCAAGAAAGGGCAGCGCGGCGAGAAGGCCCGCGATCAGGGCCATGCGTGTGCGGAGGAACATGCGGCCGGTCTCCCGTAAAGCCTGAAAGGGTTAACGGGAGTCTAGGCAAGGCGCACGGGCGCGTCCAGAGCGCCGGCGGGT
>JBKHIN010000075.1:0-10024 GCA_046538635.1 Alphaproteobacteria bacterium | reverse complement strand
GGGTAGCGGCCTCTTTCACCTCTCACGGCGGGAGAGGCCGGACCGT
Organism: Alphaproteobacteria bacterium; assembly: GCA_046538635.1. Classification (GTDB taxonomy): domain Bacteria; phylum Pseudomonadota; class Alphaproteobacteria; order JAJFIK01; family JAJFIK01; genus JBKHIN01. The sequence continues at coordinate 9,978 of JBKHIN010000075.1, read as the reverse complement.
GACTCGCTACTCCCCCGCGCCCGCATGGTGCAGCAGGAAGGCCCATTCCAGCGCCGTTTCCCGGAACTGCCGGAAGCGGCCCGAGGCGCCGCCGTGCCCGGCCTCCATGTTGGTCACCAGAAGCAGGTCGTTATCGTCCGTCTTCAGGGCGCGCAGGCGCGCGACCCATTTGGCGGGCTCCCAGTACTGCACCTGGGAATCGTGCAGGCCGGTGGTTACGAGGGTGTGCGGATAATCCTTCGCCTCGACCTGGTCATAGGGCGAATAGCCGAGCATGTAGTCGTAATATTCCCGCTCGTTGGGATTGCCCCATTCGTCATATTCGAAGGTGGTGAGCGGGATGGAGTCGTCGAGCATGGTGGTCACCACGTCCACGAAGGGCACATGGGCGATGACGCCGTGGAACAGGTCCGGCGCCATGTTCATTACCGCGCCCATCAAAAGCCCGCCCGCCGAGCCGCCGCGCGCGAACAGAAGGTCCGGTGAGGTATAACCCTCCGTAACCAGATGTTGGGCGCAGTCGATAAAGTCCGTGAACGTATTTTTCTTCTTGAGCAGCTTGCCGTCCAGATACCATTGCCGCCCGCGCTCCTGCCCGCCGCGGATATGGGCGATGGCGATCATCACGCCCCGGTCGAGCAGGCTCAGTTCGGCGACGCTGAATGCCGGATCGGCGCTCGAACCGTAGGAGCCGTAACCCTTGAGCAGCAGGGGCTGCGGGCCGTTCTTGCGGCGGTCCCTGCGCCAGTAGAGCGAAATGGGCACCTCCACGCCGTCGCGTGCGCGCGCCGTCAGCCGCGCCGAGGCGTAATCATCGGAGCTGAAACCGCCGCGCACCTCCTCCCGGCGCAATCGGGTCAGGCTGTGTCCGGCCATGTCGTATTCATAGACGGTGAAGGGCGTCGTGGGCGAGGTGTAGCCGAAGCGCAGGGTCCCGCTCGCGGGATCGGGGTTTTCCAATTCGCCGCCGCCCAGCCGGGTCGTGTAGACCTCCTCGCCGAAATCGATGACATGATCCTCCGCACCGTCCCAGCGCCGCACGCGCAGTTTGGCCAGCGCATCGGCGCGTTCGCGGATCACCAGCCAGTCGTCGAACGGCTCCATACCGGCGATAAGTACGTCCGGGCGGGCGGGCACAACCTCCCGCCATGCCCCCGGCCCCTGCGCCGTTTCTTCGGCCGCCAGGATACGGAAATTAAGGGCGTCCTCATTGCTGCGGATGACGAAACGCCCCTTCACATGCTCCACGAAATAGAGGTGGTCGCGCTCACGCGGCCGGAACACTTTCGGTTCCCCGGCCGGGTCATCGGCCGGGAGATAGCGGTATTCCGTGGTCAGCGTCTGGAAAGAGCCGAAGAAAATATAGCGCCCTGATTTGGAGCGGTACAAAAACACCAGAAACTGCTCATCCGCCTCCTCATAGACCAGCTCGTCGTCCTTCGGGTCGCTGCCCAGCACGTGCCGGAAAATCTGGTATTCCCGCAGCGTTTCGGGGTGTTTTTTCGCATAGAACAGCGTGCGCCCGTCATTGGCCCACACCATCTCCCCGTCCGTCTCCGGAATGACGGTGCCCAGTTCCCGGACGGTCTTCAAATCGCGGAAACGGATTTCATAGAGGCGGCGGCCCACGACGTCCTGTGACCAGGCAAGCACATCGTTCGTGGGCGGTACGTCGTAATTGCCGATATCGAAAAAGGGGTGGTCCTTCGCCAGCGCCGGGCCGTCGATGAGCACCTCGTCGGGCGCCTCCGCCGCCGCACCCACCGGCTTGCGCGCATAGACCGGGTAGTCCTCGCCCTTGCCATAGCGGACCGAATAGGCATAGCCGTGGCGCACCACGGGCACGGTCTCGCGGGTCTCGCTCAGGCGGCCCGTGATTTCCTCAAACAGCTTCTCCCGGAACTCCTTCAGCGGCGCGAGGCGCTCTTCCGCATACGCATTTTCTCCCTTGAGCCAGGCGATGACCTCCGGGTCCTCCCGGTTGCGCATCCAGTAATAGGGGTCCACGCGTTCATGGCCGTGGGCGATCAGGCGTTTGGGGCGGGTCGCGGCCTCGGGCGGGGGCATGGGGATTCCTTCCTGAATTGGTGACGGGCTGCCGGGTATTCCGGCGCGCGCACACTAGGTCGCGCCCCGCGCGGCATCAAGCGGCGGGCGGCGCGGCCGAAGCTCCGGCCTTTCCTGTATCTCCGGGGCGTTTTATACAGGGTCCGCCGGAAATGAGGGAGGCGCGGAACATGGGGGGCAGCATGCGGACAGGCGGCAGGCGGGGCCGGGACCTCCGGCGGCATTCCCGTGCCTGTTAGTTCCGAAACGGCCGCGGCGGCGCGCGGGCGCGGCGGCGCACTCGGCCGCCGCCTGGTGCGGCGTTACGAACAGTTCACCCCGGCGCGCGCCCTGTTCCTCGTGCTGGTGCTGGGGGCGCTCGCCCGCTGCGCCCATCTCCTTGTGTTCGGCGTGGATCAGCCGCTGGTCATGGGCGGGCTGTTCCTGCAATTCGCCGAGGAGATCGCGGCCAACGGTTTCCTGCTGCCCGAACGCATTCCGTACTATTCGGAAGGCGGCCTGCCCTTCCTCTATCCGCCGCTGGCGTTCTACCTGCTGGCGCTGCCCATCCATGTCTTCGGCCTGCCGGAGGGGCCGGTCATCAACCTGCTGCCGGTGCTGATCTCCCTTTTCAGCATCTGGCTGTTCTACAGGCTGGCGCGCCGTGTGCTGCCTTCCTGGCGGCAGGCGGCGCTGGGGGCGTTCCTGTTCGCGCTCCTGCCCAATGCGATGGCCGAACAGATGGAGGCGGCGGGGCTTGCGGAATCGCTGGGCACGGCGATGCTGCTGTTCTTCCTCATCACGCTCGCGGATTTTTACAGCGCGCCGGGGCTGCGCCGGGCGCTGCTGTCCGGCTGCGCGCTGGGTCTGTGCGCGCTCTCCTCGCCGGGCAGCGCCGTGGGCGGGGCGCTCACCGCCGTGCTGTTTGCGGGCTTTTTCTGGTGGAAGCACGCCGCACCGCGGGCGGAGAAGCTGCGTGGCATCGGCGTGATCGCCGCAGCCTCTCTCCTCGTGGTGAGCCCGTGGCTTCTTCATGTGGCAACGGTAGGCGCGGAAACTTTCGCCGAGGCCTTCGCCACCGAAATGCGCACCGAAAGCCTTACCGGCGGCACGGTGTGGACGCGCCTGTGGTCGCTGGTGACGGAGTTCCCGCTGGTCTATCCGCCGGTGTTTCTCTGGCAATTCCTCGCCGGTCTGGGCCTTCTCGCCGCGCTGGTCGACTCCAGGACGCGGATTGTCGCGGTGTGGACGCTGGCCGTCTTCCTGCTGGTGCCGCGCGAGGGCCGCTGGCTGATCGCGCCGGGGGTCGCCTTTCTCGCCCTGCTGGCCTTTCAAACCCTGTTTGAGCGCGCCCGCCGCCGCCTGCCGCGCGAGGGGCATGCCTGGGCCATCGCCGTTTGTGTGCTGACCGTCCTGTTCCTGCTCTTCCCCTATGGCACGCCGCTGCGCGCCGCCTTCGGCACCTATACGTCCTTCGGCCAGTCCGTGGTGCTGCGCGAGGACGCCTTCGCCGCCTTCGACTGGATCCGGCAAAATACGCCGGAGGATGCGCGCCTGCTTGTCGTCGCCAACGACTACACGCTGGAACAGGCGCCGCACGAGACGCGCCGTACCGTGATCAATGTCCTCTGGGGCAGCGAGTTCCAGCGCGCCCAGTGGACCCGGATCAACACCGCCAACGAGGAGTTGATCGACTGCACGGGCGCGGCGCGGGAGTGCGTGGTGCAGGCGGCGGAAACGCTGAACGCAAAGATGCCGCTCTATGTGCTGGCGCGGTCAAGCTGGCTGGAGGAGCGCAATGCCGGCCCGGAAGGGCTGTTGCTGCTGCACAAGCAGGGCAAGCTGGCCGTCCTCCGGCTGTGGCCGGAGCCCGCAGCGGAATGAGATCCCGGTTGGACGCATGGCGCCATGAGTGAGGCGAGCCCGCAAGTCAGCGTCGTTCTCCCCACCTTCAACCGGGGCGCCGTGCTGATGCGCGCCCTGCAAAGCGTTCTCGGGCAGACGTTCTCCAGCCTCGAAGTGATCGTGGTGGATGACGCTTCCGCCGATGACACCGCGCAGCGCGTGGCCGCCCTCGACGATCCCCGCGTCCGCTATATCCGGCATTCGCACAACAGGGGCGCGGCCGCCGCCCGCAATACCGGAATCGCGGCCGCGCGGGGCCCGTGGATCGCCTTTCAGGACAGCGACGACGAATGGCGGCCGGACAAGCTGGAAACGCAGATGGCGCTTGCCCGCACGGCTCCGCGCGAGGCGGTGATTTATTCCGGCTTCGTGCGCGCGGCAGGAGATTACATGCCCCACTCCGGCGTCAGGCAGCGGGAGGGGGATATCCTGGGCGCCCTGCTCAGCGGTAATTTCGTAAGCACCCAAACGCTCCTCGTCCGGAAGGAAGTGCTGGAGAAGGCGGGCGGGTTCGACGAACGCCTGCCGCGCCTGCAGGACTGGGATCTCGCCATCCGGCTGGCGGAGACCTGTCCGTTTCTTCTGGTGGATGAGCCGCTGGTGAGGGTTCATCGCTCGCCGGATTCCATTTCCGCGGATGCCGGAGCCCAGGCACGCGCACTTGCCCTGATTTTCGAGAAGCACGACGCCCTGTTCGGCCGCTTTCCCGGCAGCCGCTTCCGGGTGCTCACGGGTTTCGGGCTGATCAATCTGGTTTCCGGAAATACGGGACTGGCGAGGAAGCAGTTGCGCGAGGCGCTGGCCTTCCGGCCACGGACCGTGCGCGGCTGGGGCGCCTTCGTGTTCTCCTGGCTGTTGCCGGCGCTCTACGGGCGCCTGCGCGGGCGGGGCCGGCGCGGCTGATCCGGCAGCCGGCGCTTCCACGCCCCTTTATTTGATCCCCATCCGCCCTGTATAATCCGTGTGCTGCAGCAGGGGGCGGGGCAGGCCGGTTTCCTCGAAATACTCTTCGATCGCCTTGCGGGCGCCCTGCCAGTGCCCGTAATCGTCGATGATCAGAACGCCTCTTTCCCGGAGACGGGGATACAGCGCCTCCATCTCCACCTTCGTCAGCTCATACCAGTCCGTATCAAGACGGAGTACACTGATATTTTCGGGCAGATTGCCCGGAACGCGCAGCGTTTCGGTGACGTCCCCCTCGATGAAGCGCACGCCGGAAAGATCGGCGCCCGCCGCCCGGAAATTCGCCTTCACGCTGGCAAGGGAGGCGTAGCACCATTCGTTGTAGTCCTCTCTCTGGCTGCGCCGGAACCGTTCCTGCGTCGACTCGCGCCGCACCGAAATGTCCGCCTCCGTCGGTTCTGTCATGCCCGCGAACGTGTCGAACAGGATCACCTTCCGGTTCGCGCCGCAGCTTTCGAAAACCAGCTTGGCGGCGATGGCGTTTCCGCCGCGCCAGACGCCGCACTCCACGAAATCGCCCTCGATGCCGTTCGCCACCACATATTTACAGGCCAGCATGGTGGCGATCAGGCGTTCGCGCGAGACCATCGTCAGCCGGTTGTCGAGCACATGGTTCAGGATTTCGCGGTCACGCCCGGAAAACTCTACCGGGACGGCGGGAATATCGGGCCGCAGCGGCTGAATCTCGTAGCCCAGCGCGCCGAAGGATTTCTGCACCACCCGCTTTGCCAGCCGTTTCATTGTGCCTCCCCTCTGTCGTCTCCCGGCGGGCGCGTCACGGCGAACCCTGCCTCCCCGGCCCCGGTCATTGCGTATCCTGACGCCCCGCCTTTCTCCGGGATGCCCGCATCTCCGCCGCCGGACTGGAGCCGGACCAGCCTGCCCAGCGCCACTGCCCAGACGAAAACAATCAGCCCGGAAACCTTCAGCCGTTGCGCAGCGGTGAGCCCGGGGGCAGACAACGCCGTCCCGATACGCCGCATCATGAGCACCGTGTGCATGGCGCTGAGGGCGGGCAGGCGCGGCCGCAGCGGCGTAAAGGCCCACAGGCCCGCGGTGATGCGCCGCGTCTTCACCGCGATTTCACCGGCCGACCGGCGCGCCGGGTGGCGCACCACGGCCTCCGGCGCATAGATCACCTCCATCCCCGCCGCCGAGATCCGGCCTGAAAGCTCGAAATCCCCGCCCGACTGCAGGGCGGCGTCGAAGCCGCCGAAGGCGCGCAGCGTCTCCGCCCGGGACAGCCAGTTGGCGGTCACGCAGCGGCCGTGCCTGGCATTCGCCCGCTGGTTCATCAGGAACAGCCGTTCGTGGTGAAAGCAGGCATCGCCGGCGCGCTCGTCCGCCTTGAAGAATTCCACATGCCCCGCAATGATCCCGAACCCGCCGCGGCCGGCCGCCGCAGCGAGCAGATTGGCAAGCCAGCCGGGTGCGGGGATGCAATCGGAGTCGGTAAAGGCCACGAACTCCCCTTCGGCTCTGTGCAGGCCCGCATTGCGCGCGGCGTAGGAACCCGGCCGCGGTTCGCAAATCACGTCCACACCGCCGAAGGACCGGGCCACCTCGGCGCTTTCGTCCGTGGAGCCGTTGTCCACCACGATGACCTCGAAGGGCGGGACGGTCTGCGCGCGCAGGGCTTCCAGGCAATGCCGCAGCCGTGCCGCATCGTCGCGCACCGGCACGATCACCGAGACGCGCGGCGGCGGCCCGGATGAGCGGGCCGGAGAAGCGGACGAATGCCGGTCGGGTACGGACATGGCGTTATATTCTCACATTCTCTCGCGCGTGCCTGCCCTGCCATTCCCTGCCAACCGGTGTCACGGCCCCAGCACCAGATCCCTGAACTCGAGAAACTGCTCGCGCTGCAGCAGGTAATAGAGGCCGGCATAGACGACGCCTGCCTCCGCCACGATCAGCCCCAGTGACAGCACGGAGGGCACGCCGCCGGCCGCCGTCAGCAGCAGGACATTGGCCGCCATGATGCAGGAAATGACGAAGGGCGGGGCGAGGCTGCGCAGGAAGCCGCCCAGGCAGGGGCCAAGCTGGCTGCGCACCAGAAACCGGTAGCTGCCCACGGCCGCAACCAGGCTCACTGCCAGCACCGCCCAGGCGACGCCCACCGTGCCGCCCAGCCATGCCCCCGCCGCCAGGGCGGGCAGGAGGGCCAGCGCCACCACGACGTTCCATTTGAAGGTCAGGTCGGCGCGTCCCCGCGCCAGCATAAGCGTGCTCACGGGATTGCCCGCCGCCCGCAGCAGGCCTGCGGCCGCCAGAATTTGCACCAGCGGCACCGCCGGGTGCCATTGCTCCCCGAACACCAGCGGAACGAGCCAGGGCGCGATTGCGCCCAACCCTATGAGGATCGGGAAGGTCACCGAGGTCAGGACCCGGAGCATCATCAGATAGCCCGCCTTGAGCGCCTCCGTGTCCGCCTGTACGCGCGCGAACATGGGAAAGGCCACCCGCATGACGACGGGGTTCAGCTTCTGGATGGGCTGCATGACCAGCAGATGAGCGAGCAGGTAGTATCCCAGCGCTTGCGCCCCCAGCATGCTGCCGATCAGCATCTGGTCCCACCGCGTGCTGAAGAAATTGAGGCTCCGCTCCCCCATCTGGTAAAGGCCGAAGCCCAGATAGCCGCGCAGATCGCGGGCGCTGAACCGCAGGCCGGGACGCCATTCGCGCCAGCCCAGCCTCATGAGCAGCATGGTCTTTGAGCCCGCCGTGGCCAGATAACCGACGAGCAGCGCCCACGCGCCGTAGCCCTCCAGCGCGGCGGCCACCGCGACCACCGCGCCGAGAAGCGCCGCGGCGGTTTCGGCGAGGGCGAGATTCCGGAAGCGCAGATGTTTCTGCAGCAGGATCTGGAACTGCTGGCCGGGAGGGACGAGCAGGAACACGAAGGCGGCGAGGCGCATCAGGTCCTCCAGCCGCGGCTCGTTGAAGGCCAGCGCGGCGAAGGGGGCTGCGAGCAGGACCCCGGCGAAGACAACAAGCCCCGCCGCCAGATTCAGCCAGTAAAGGGAGGAAAGCTGCTGGCGGGTCGTGTCCTGCCGGAAAATCAGGGCGTTGCTCAGCCCCATATCGGCATAGGCGTGCGCAAACCCGACCACCACCAGCACCATGGCCATGAGGCCGAAATCCTCCGGCGCCAGCAGGCGCGCCAGCACCACGGTCTGGGCAAGCTGGAGCAGGGTGGTGACGGCCTGCGCCATCGCCATCCACCGCACGCCGGATGCCGCCACCCGCTTGATGCTCACGCCGTCTCCGCCAAGTTACCCGCTCCTTGCCCTGCCGCCCGCCGCCGCCTTCATTGACGGGAAGGGCGGCGATGGGGTCAATCCCCTGTTTCTGCGGTGACGGGATCAAGCGCCCGTCCCCTGGAAACCCCGGCGGGAGAGGTGGGGAGGGCGGCGCCACCAGCCAGCTGCGGTTAACGCCGTATTCGCCACCGCTCCTGCTTCATGACGGGCACGCCGCATGGGCGGCGGGGCAGAACAGAAGAGAGGCGGACATGACGGATTTCAACTGGCCCCTGCCGGGCGCCGTGACCCAGGCGGTCAATCCGTGGGAAGTGTGGATGCGAACGCTCAGCGCACAGATGGGATTTCTCAATATCCGGAACCTGAGCGCGGGCGACCCGGCGCTGGAACGCGAGATCGTGGAGGACGTGGCCAGCTATGGCCGCCAACTCGGGCGCATGACCGATGTGCTGATCGCCCTGCTCGACCATACGGACCTGAAGCACGTCACCGAACGGGAGCGCGCAGAGATCGCCGCCTTCCGCGAAATGGCCGCGGAAATCGAGACGGTGAAGGCGCGCCGCCGCTCGCCCGAACGGCTGCTGGACGCCCTCGACGCCCTGCTCGAGGAAATCCGCGGGCTGAGGGAACAACATCCCGAACTGCACGAACGCGCCTGGCACCGCGTGCGCCAGGAAGCCGCCCACGCCGCCCGCCTGACGGCACCCGAGGCGCGGTGAGGGAAACCGTCACTCCTGCGCCGAGGCGGGCACCGGCTTTTCCTCCAGGCGCGCCTGCATTTCCGCAAGCCGCGCCTCCATTTCGGCGAGGCGGCGCTTGAGGTCGTCCCGCTCCCCGGCGGCGGCCTTCAGGGTTTTCAGCGTGCCCTCATCCGCCGAGGGCGGCAGCACCACCCAGTTGCGCAGTTCCTCGCGCACCTGTTCGGCGACGGGCTTCTGTTCCACAAGGCCGCCGAAATAATCGCGCACCACGGGCGTTACCGCCGAGATCAGCAGCAGGATCGCCAGCGCGCCGCCCGCCACCAGCGAGGTGTCGCGGATCGACTTGGGAATATCCTTCGTAAACTGAATTTTCTTCCGGGTCAGAAGCTCGTCGGCCTCCTTCCCGAAATCGGCGATGGTGCGCTTTCGCTCCGCTTCCATCTGTTCGAAAATCTCGGCCAGCCGGAAAAAGCGGGAGGGCCGCTGCACGGCGTCCGCCTTGACGCTGGCGTCGTAGCGGCGCACGGCGTCATCGCTCAGCCCCACCTTGCGGCTGGGGGTGTCCACGTCCCCGTCGAGCTTGACGAACACCACCTTGGCCAGCGTCGTGCCCGGATGCAGCACCACATGCGCCTTGGAAAAATTGACGAACAGGCAGGAAAGCGGGCCTTCATAGCCGGGCTCGATCACGCTCATGTTCATCAGCAGCAGGCCCTTGCGCGACAGGTGATTGGTCTGCCACCAGAAGGCGCAGATATCGTCGGGCAGCTTGATCAGCTCCTTCATGCGTATCCAGACGAATTCGCCGGGCTCGATCACGTCGTGATCGGTCTCGCCCGTGAAATCGACGGTCGGGCCGTCGCCGCCGCCGTGAAAGATCTTGGCGGCCGTGAACCGGTAGGAGCCGTAACGCGCGGCCTCCGGATCGCCGTCCGCGATCAGCATGTTTCGGGCGATCAGATCCTGGATCGCGCGGTCGGAAAGAATGGTCATGGCGTTCCCCCTCGCGGCGTCTCCCGGCGCGGCTTCCTCGTGCCATCCGGGCGGGCAGGGCGCAAGCGTGTGCGGGCACCATACTGCTTCCGGTTGATTCGTGCTAT
>JBKHIN010000317.1:0-3971 GCA_046538635.1 Alphaproteobacteria bacterium | reverse complement strand
CCCCTCACCCGGATCGGCTCAGCCGGTCCGACCTCTCCCGAGGGAGAGGTGAAGGACACAGGTCCACTCCTTTCGCGCCACCCCCGGGGTGACAGCCGCGCCCCGCCGCTCTATATGCAGGGGCAATCAAGCAGAGGAATCGCCATGACCGAAACCGGCGGCGATAGTGCCGAACTGCGTCTGAAACGGCTCAAATTCCGTTCCTGGCACCGGGGCTTCAAGGAGGCCGACCTGGTGCTGGGGCATTTCGCCGACCGGTATCTGGAGGCCCTGGATGCGGACGGCCTCGACGCCTATGAACGGCTGCTGGAAGAGCCGGACCAGGACATCTTCGACTGGGTGGTGGGCCGCCGGGAGCCGCCGCCCCAACACGATACGCACGTGATGGCGCGTCTGCGCGAGCTGCGTCATCTGGCCGGAACCCTGTGGAAACGCTGAACGCGCCGAGAGCAATGACTTCACCTGACGCCGTCCTGCCCGCGCGGGCCTATGATTTCCGCCCCGGCCGCCTGACCGTTGCCGGCGCGCCCGAGGGCTATGACGCGCTCCTGCTGGCCGAACTGACCCGCCGCGCGGACGGGCCGGTGCTGCACATCGCCCGCGACGATTCCCGCCTGCGCACGCTGTCCGACGCGCTGGAATTCTTCGCGCCCGGCATTCCCGTGCTGCGCATCCCGGCCTGGGACTGTCTTCCTTACGACCGCACCTCGCCGCGCGCCGAAATCGCCAGCATGCGGCTGGCGGCGCTCAGCGTGCTCGCCCGCCGGGCGGAGGCGGCGCAGGGCCCGCTGATCGTGCTCACCACTGTCAACGCCGCCTTGCAGCGCGTGCCGCCGCGCGAGGTGCTGGCGCAGTCCACCTATTCCGCGCGCGTGGGCAACGATATCGACTTCGACGGCCTGATCGCCTTTCTGAACCGCAACGGCTATACGCGCGCCAGCACCGTCATGGAGCCCGGCGACTATGCGGTGCGCGGCGGGCTGATCGACATTTTCCCGCCCGGCGCGGAGGAACCGCTGCGCCTCGACCTGTTCGGCAGCACGCTGGAATCCGTGCGCAGTTTCGATCCCGGCACCCAGCGCACCACCGGGCAATTGCGCGGCATCGATCTGGTGCCTGTCACCGAGGTTCTGGTCGACGAGGATGCGGTGCACCGCTTCCGGCGCGGCTATGTGGCGGCTTTCGGCGCGGTCACCGACGACGACCCGCTTTACGAGGCGGTGAGCGCGGGGCGCAAATATCAGGGCATGGAGCACTGGCTGCCCCTGTTCTACGAAAAGGTCGAGACGGTTTTCGACTATCTGCCCGGCGCGCCCGTGACGCTCGATCCGCTGGCGGAGGAAGCGCGCGAGGAACGGCTTGCCCACATCGCCGACTATTACCAGGCGCGCGCGGATGCGGCCGGGACGCCGTCCACCGCCTTCGGCGCGCCGCGCTACAAGCCGCTGCCGCCGGATGCCCTTTATCTGATGGCGGAGGAATGGGCGCGCGAACTGGAAATGAGGGCGGTGCGCGCCTTCTCGCCCTTCAAGGCGCCGGAAGGTCCGGACACGGTGGATGCGGGCGGCGCGCGCGGCCGCAACTTCGCGCCCGAACGCAAGCGCGAGGGCGTCAATGTGTTCGATGCGCTGGCGACTCACATCGAAGCGCTGCACAAGGACCGCAAGCAGGTGATGATCGCCTGCTGGAGCAAGGGCTCGCGCGAGCGCATGGGCACCGTGCTCGCCGATCACGGTGTGGAGGCGGCAGAGCCCGTGCCCGGCTGGCGCGAGGCGCAGAAGCTGGGGAAGGGCAGTGTTGCCCTTTCCATCCTCGGCCTCGAACACGGCTTCGAGACGGCGGACTTCGCGGTCATCGGCGAGCAGGACATTCTGGGCGACCGGCTGATCCGCCGCAGAAGGGGGCGGCGCGCGGAAAATTTCCTCACCGAGGCCTCCTCGCTGGCCCAGGGCGACCTGGTGGTCCATGTGGATCACGGCATCGGCCGTTATGAGGGTCTGCGGACCATCGACGTGGCGGGCGCGCCCCATGACTGTCTCGAACTCATCTATCACGGCGGCGACAAGCTGTTGCTCCCCGTCGAGAATATCGAACTGCTGAGCCGCTACGGCACGGATGACGGCAATGTCCACCTGGACAGGCTGGGCGGCCATAACTGGCAGGCGCGCAAGGCGCGGCTGAAGGAGCGCATCCGCGACATGGCCGAGCGCCTGATCAAGGTGGCGGCCGAACGCGCGCTGCAGCCCGCCGACGCCTACCATCCCGAACAGGGGCTGTACGAGGAATTCTGCGCCCGCTTTCCTTACGAGGAAACGGAGGACCAGGAACGTTCCATCGCCGACGTGATCGAGGATCTGGGCAAGTCCACGCCCATGGACCGGCTGGTGTGCGGCGATGTGGGCTTCGGCAAGACCGAGGTGGCCCTGCGCGCCGCCTTCGTCGCCGCCATGTCGGGCAAGCAGGTGGCCATCGTCGTGCCCACCACGCTGCTCGCGCGCCAGCACTACAGTACGTTTACGGAGCGTTTCGCCGGCTGGCCGCTGACCGTGCGCCAGCTTTCGCGCATGGTGGGCACGAAGAAGGCGGGCGAGACGCGCAAGGGGCTGGCGGACGGCAGCGTGGACATCGTCATCGGCACCCACGCGTTGCTGTCGAAGAACATCCGCTTCAGGAATCTCGGCCTGCTGATCGTGGACGAGGAACAGCATTTCGGCGTCGCCCACAAGGAGCGCATCAAGCAGCTCAAGGCCAATGTCCATGTGCTCACGCTGACGGCGACGCCCATTCCGCGCACGCTGCAACTCGCCATGTCGGGCATCAAGGAACTGTCGATCATCGCCACGCCGCCCGTGGACCGGCTGGCGATCCGCACCTTCGTCAGCCCGTTCGACCCCGTAGTGGTGCGCGAGGCATTGCTGCGCGAGCACTATCGCGGCGGCCAGAGTTTCTTCGTCTGCCCGCGCATTGCCGATTTGCGCGAGGTGGCGGACTTCCTCGACGAACAGGTGCCGGAGGTCAAATATGTGGTGGCCCACGGACAGATGCCGCCGAGCCAGCTCGAGGAGATCATGGCCGCCTTCTATGACGGCAGGTACGATGTGCTGGTCTCCACCACCATCGTGGAATCGGGCCTCGACATCCCCACCGCCAATACGCTGATCGTGCACCGGGCCGACCGGATGGGCCTGGCCCAGCTTTACCAGATCCGCGGGCGCATCGGCCGCTCCAAGCAGCGCGGCTACGCCTATCTCACCGTGCCGCCCCGGCGCACCCTCACGGCGAATGCGGAAAAGCGCCTCAAGGTGCTGCAATCTCTCGACAGCCTGGGCGCGGGCTTCACGCTGGCCAGCCATGACCTCGATATCCGTGGCGCGGGCAATCTTCTGGGTGAGGAGCAATCCGGCCATGTGCGCGAGGTGGGCGTGGAGCTGTACCAGGCCATGCTGGAAGAGGCCGTCGCCGGCCTGCGCTCGGGCGACCACGAAGTGGAGGCGGGCGAGCAATGGTCGCCGCACATCAATGTGGGCACCGCGGTGCTCATCCCGGAGGACTATGTGGAAGACCTCAATGTCCGCCTCAGCCTCTACCGGCGGCTTGCCGATCTGGAAAAGCAGGAGGACATCGACGCCTTCGCCGCGGAACTCATCGACCGCTTCGGTCCGCTGCCGGAGGAAGTCACCCACCTGCTCGCCATCATCGCCATCAAGGGCCTGTGCCGCGCGGCGCGCGTGTCCAAGGTGGATGCGGGGCCCAAGGGCATCACGCTGACCTTCCGTCCGGAAGGCTTTCCCAACGTGCCGGGGCTCGTCGATCTGGTCTCCAACGCGCGCACGCCCATGAAGCTCAAACCCGACGGCAAGCTGGTCTATCTGCGCGGCTGGGCGGAGCCGATGGAACGCCTCGACGGCACGCACCGGCTGCTTTCGGATCTTGCGGAACTGGCCGCCCAGCCGGAACCCCAGGCGGCGTGA
>JBKHIN010000012.1:0-19791 GCA_046538635.1 Alphaproteobacteria bacterium | reverse complement strand
CGCCCAGACTTTCATGCCCTGCTACCGCCCCCGGACTGGAATGCGCACGCCCCCGAACCGTGAGGGCCCGCCCCCCGGAATCGCATCCGCCCGCGCCGCGGCGCATCGCCACGGCACGGCGTCTTCGTGGCCGCCGGGGCGCGGATCAGCGCCGCTTGCGCTTGCGCCCCTTCTGGCCCAGTCCCATCTGCTTGGCAAGGCGCGAGCGCGCCTCGGCATATTTGGGCGCGACCATGGGGTAATCCCTGGGCAGCCCCCATTTTTCCCGGTATTCCTCGGGGCTGAGATCGTAATGGGTGCGCAGGTGGCGCTTGAGCGACTTGAACTTCTTGCCGTCTTCCAGGCAGACCAGATATTCGGGCGTGATTGATTTCTTGATGCTGACCGCCGGTTTCAGCGGTTCCTGCGGGCGTCCCGCGCCCTCGGCCGTCACGCCGCTGAGGGCCCCGTGCACTTGTTGAATCAGGTCCGGAAGATCGGACGCACCCACCGTATTGTTGCCGACATACGCGGAAACGATGTCCGCGGTCATGTCGATGAGCTCGATTTTATTTTCCATCGCAATTCCTGCCGAATGAAGCTCCCTATATTCGCGGCACTGTATATTTTGGATCGAGGCGGTGCAAGCTATTTGGACGGCATCGTCAAGAATAGTTACCTCGCGGGAACTCGGGATGCACACTGCTTAACAGATTCGGGCCAGTGGAAGGGGACCCGGGTTACGTCAAACCGCTGCCGCCGCAGGATGATTCGCCTTGTGCCAAAAATTACTTGAAGGTAAACGCGAGTAACCGGGAGAACGGAATACGCGCTCACCCCTCAGGGTAGCGTTAATTCCGGACGATTTTCAGGACCTTCCGGCCCGGCGGCAACGAACATCCGGGGCCGGCAGGGCCGTTTTTGCCGCGCTGGACAAGTGTGCATGGGGGCTTATAGTTTCAGCGCCTTGCAGGCGGATCGGTGGCGGGACCGGCCGGGGGAAATCCAGCAGCGGACAGTAGCGGGCATGCCCAACGCACAGCGCAAGCGCAGTATGATCCGGCAATACGGGACCATGTTCCTGCTGCTGTTCGGGCTCTGGTTGCTGCTCTCGGGGCATTACACACCTCTGCTTCTGGCGTTCGGCGCCCTGTCGAGCCTGTTCGTCGTGTGGGTCATTCACCGCATGGACGTGATCGACCATGAAACGCCGGCCGCTCGCGTGGGCTGGCGGCTCCTTACCTATCTCCCGTGGCTGGCCTGGCAGATCGTCAAGTCGAACTGGGACGTGGCCTGGCGGGTCCTGCATCCGGGCCTGCCCATCAGCCCCACCCTGTTCGAGGCGGAGGGCAGCCAGGAAACCGATGTGGGCCGGGTCATCTACGCCAATTCCATCACGCTGACGCCGGGCACGGTCACGGTGGATCTGGAAGGCAACCGCTTCACCGTCCACGCCCTCGCGCGCGGCGGCGCGAAATCGGTCCTGTCGGGCGAAATGGACCGGCGCATCACCGCGACGGAGACCGTAAAGGCATGATGTACGCCGCCGCCGCGCTCGCCCTCGCCTTCGCCATGGCGCTGGCCCTGGTCCGGGCCCTGATGGGGCCGACCATCTATGACCGTATCCTGGCGGTGAACATGTTCGGCACCAAGACGGTGCTGCTGCTGGCGGTGCTGGGCTTCCTGATGGGACGGCCGGCATTCGCCGACATCGCGCTCGCCTACGCGCTGATCAACTTCATCGGCGTGCTGGCGGTCATGAAGTTCTTCAAGTACCGGGAACTGGGTCTGCCGCACCGCGAAGACCTGGACGAACTCTAGGAGCCGCAGCTTATGCTCGATCGAGCTATCGACCTGGCAAGCTGGGCGAGCATCCTCGCCGGGAGCTTCTTTCTGGTGGCGGGCGCCATCGGCGTCCTGCGGCTTCCGGACTTCTTTACCCGGCAACATGCGGCGGGCATTACCGATACGCTGGCGGCGACGCTGATCCTGTTCGGGCTCATGCTGCAATTGCCGTTCGGGCTGGCGACGGTCAAACTGATCCTGATCCTTCTGTTTCTGATCTTCACGAGCCCGACGGCGAGCCACGCGCTGGCCCAGGCGGCCTTGTCGGGCGGCCGGAAACCGGTGGCAGAAGACTGGCGAAAATCGCGCTGAGGCCGTGGGCCTCGGCCATTCCGGAGCAGGGGATACCGTGGGGACTATGATCGAGTTGCTTGAGAACATAACCGCACTGGGGGAGCAGTGGGTGGACGCCATCCTCCTCCTTTTCATGGTGCTCACGGCGCTGGGCGTGCTCCTGGTGCGCAGCCTGTTCGGTTCGGTCATGCTGATGGGCGTGTTCAGCCTGCTGAGCGCCGCGCTCTTCGTCGTGCTCGACGCGGTGGACGTGGCCTTCACGGAGGCCGCGGTGGGCGCGGGCATCACCGTCGTGCTGTTTCTGAGCGCGCTGGCCCTCATGCCGGGCTCCGACGTCAAGCCCGTCAACCGGCCCGTGACCGCGCTGGCGGTCTGCCTGGCGGCAGGCACGCTGCTGATCGGCGGAACCACCGACATGCCGCTTTACGGCGACCCGCAAGCGCCCGCGCAAACTCATGTGGCGCCCCGCTATGTGGAGGAAGGGAAGAAGGAGACCGGCGTGCCCAACATGGTGACCGCCGTGCTCGCCAGCTACCGGGGCTACGACACGCTGGGCGAAGTGGTGGTGGTGTTCACGGCCGCCGCCGGTGTCATGCTGCTGCTGGGGGGCGGCCTGCCCGCCCGCCGCCGGGAAGACGGGGAGTCGTGAGCCATGGAGCACTACGCCGTCCTGCGCGTCATCGCCAAGCTGCTCATGCCGCCGATTTTCCTGTTCGCGCTCTATGTCCAGTTTCACGGAGACTATGGGCCGGGCGGCGGCTTTCAGGCCGGCGTCATCTTCGGCGCCGGGTTCATTCTCTACGCCCTCGTCTTCGGGCTGGCGCGGGCGCGCCGGGTCTTTCCGGGGCCGGCCCTGCGGATCGCGCTGGCCACCGGCGTTCTCATCTTCGCCGGAGTGGGCGTGGCGAACCTGGCGCTGGGCGGCAACTATCTCGACTATTCGACGCTGGCGCATGAAGCGAAGGAAGGCCAGCATCTGGGGATCCTGCTGGTGGAACTGGGCGTGGGCATCGCCGTGGCCGCGGCCATGATGACCATTTTCACCCATTTCGCGGAACACGAGCGCGCCGGCAGCGGGAAGGGGGACGAATGACCATTCCGGGCCTGCTCAACTACTGGGTCGTCATGGTACTGATGATGATCGGCCTTTATACGGTCATCTCCCAGTCGAACCTGGTGAAGAAGATTATCGGCCTGAACATCTTCCAGGTGTCGGTGTTCGTCTTCTTCATCACCATCGGCAAGGTGGGCGGAGGCACGGCGCCCATCCTGGACAAGGCGTATGAGGTCTATTCGAACCCGCTGCCCCATGTGCTGATCCTGACCGCCATCGTGGTGGGCGTGGCGACGACCGCGCTCGGACTGGCGCTGCTGGTGCGCATCCACAAGGCATATGGCAGCGTGGACGAGGCCGAAATCGAGCGAATGGACGACGATACGTGACGCAGCACCTGCCCATACTGCAAGTGGTGCTGCCCCTGCTCGCCGCGCCGCTCTGCCTGCTGATCAACAGCCGGAACGTGGCCTGGATGCTGGCCGCGCTCGCCGCGCTGGGCAGTTTCGCCTGCGCCGCACTGCTGCTGGGGCAGGTGGCGGGCGGCGATGAAATTTCCTATGCGCTGGGCGGATGGGCCGCGCCTTTCGGCATCGAATACCGGGTGGATGCGGTGAACGCCATTCTCCTGGTGCTGGTCAGCGGCGCGGCGGCGGTGATGCTCCTGCTCGGCCGCGCCAGCGCGCGCCTCGAGATCGCGCCGGAGGCCGAGCCGCTCTTCTACTGCATGTTCTCGCTCAACATCGCCGGGCTGATGGGCATGGCGGTGACCAACGACATTTTCAACCTGTTCGTCTTTCTCGAGATTTCCTCGCTTTCGACCTATGCGCTGGTGAGCCTGGGGCGCGGGCGCAAGGCGCTGACCGCCGCCTTCCGCTATCTGGTGATCGGCACGGTGGGCGCGACCTTCTACGTCATCGGCGTCGGCCTGCTCTACATGATGACCGGCAGCCTCAACATCACCGACCTCGCCGGCCGGCTGCCCGCCGTGGAGGACAGTTCCACGGTGCGCACCGCGCTGGCCTTCATGGTGGTGGGCATCGGCGTGAAGCTGGGCATGATGCCGCTGCACTTCTGGCTGCCGGACGCCTATACGCGCGCGCCCTCGCTGGTTTCCGCCTTCGTGGCGGCGACGGCCACCAAGGTGGCGATCTATGTCATGCTGCGGATCGTCTTCACCCTGTTCGGAACCGACTTGTTCCTGGGCACGGGGCTGGCGGCCATCGTCTTCGCGCTGGGCCTCGTGGCCATGTTCCTGGCCTCGCTGACGGCCATCTTCCAGACCGAGGCCAAGCGCATGCTCGCCTGGTCGAGCCTGGCGCAGGTCGGCTACATCCTGGCGGGCTTGAGCCTGTGCACGGTGCAGGGCGTTTCGGCGGCGATCCTGCACGTCTTCAACCACGGCCTGATGAAGGCGGCCCTGTTCATGGCGCTGGCGGGCGTGGCGGCGCGCATCGGCTCCACGCGCATCGCCGACATGGCGGGGCTGGGGCGCACCATGCCGCTGACGATGGCGGCTTTCGTCATCGGGGGCCTGAGCCTGATCGGCCTGCCGCTGACGGTGGGGCTGATCAGCAAATGGTACCTGATCGCCGCCGCGCTGGCGCTCGATTACTGGTGGCTGGCGCTGCTCATTCTGGCGAGTTCGGGCCTCGCCGTCATTTACATCTGGCGGGTGGTGGAAACGGCCTATTTCCGTGAACCGCCCGCGGGCCGGGCGGAAGTGCGCGAGGCGCCCGCCAGCCTGCTCGCCGCCATCTGGCTGCTGGTCACGGCCAATGTCTGGTTCGGCGTCCATGCCGAAATGACCGGCGCGCTGGCGACACAGGCCGCGCGCTTCCTGCTGGGAGGCGCGTCATGAGGGAGATCGTGGACGCTCTGGCCGCAGTGAGCCCGGAGCAGGCGGTGCTCGCCGCCGTGTTTCTACCCTTCATCGGCGCGGTACTCGCCGTGCTTGCCGGACGCTCGCCCAATTTCCGGGAATTCCTCACCCTGCTGACCTCCGTGCTCACCTTCGGCGCGGTGCTGAAGCTGGCCGCGGACGGCCTGCCCCCGGGCGAGATCGTCCTGGTACAGATGCTGCCGGGCCTCGACGTCAAGTTCGCGGCCGAACCGCTGGGACTGGTCTTCGCGCTCATCGCCTCGGGCCTGTGGATCGTGGCCTCGCTCTATTCCATCGGCTATATGCGCGGCAACCGGGAACACAACCAGACAAGCTTTTACGCCTGGTTCGCCGTTTCCATCGGCTCCGCCCTGGGGCTCGCCTTTTCGGGCAACCTGCTGACCCTGTTCGTGTTCTACGAGGTGCTGACCGTCGCAACCTATCCGCTGGTCACCCATGCGGGCACGGAGGAAGCGAAGGCGGGCGGGCGCACCTATCTGGGCCTGCTGCTGGGCACCTCGATCCTGTTCCTGCTGCTCGCCATCGTGTGGACTTACGTGCTCACCGATACGCTGGACTTCGCGCCGGGCGGCATCCTGGCGGGCCATGCGGGGCCGGGCCTGATCGTCGCACTGCTCGTTCTCTACATGTACGGCATCGGCAAGGCGGCGCTGATGCCGCTGCATTCCTGGCTGCCCGCGGCGATGGTCGCGCCAACGCCCGTGAGCGCATTGTTGCATGCCGTGGCGGTGGTCAAGGCGGGCGTCTTCACCGTGGTCAAGGTGATCGTCTACATTTTCGGCGTGGACCTGCTGGTGAGCGTTCCGGGTACGGAGTGGCTCGCCTGGGTGGCGGGCTTCACGGTGATCGCCGCCTCTCTGGTGGCGCTGACCCAGGACAATCTGAAGAAGCGGCTGGCCTATTCCACCGTCAGCCAGCTTTCCTATGTGGTGCTGGCCGCCGCCGTGCTGACGCCGCTCGCCATCGCGGGCGCGGTGCTGCACATCGTGGCGCACGCCTTCGGCAAGATCACGCTGTTCTTCGGCGCGGGGGCCATCGCCACGGCCTCGGGGAAAAAATATATCAGCCAGCTTGACGGTATCGGAAGGCGCATGCCCTGGACCATGGGTGCCTTCGCCGTCGCCGTGATCTCCATGATCGGCCTGCCGCCCACGGCGGGCTTCGTCTCCAAATGGTACATTCTGCAGGGCGCCATCGCGGCGGAGCATGCGCTGGCCGTGACCGTGCTGGTGCTCAGCACCCTGCTCAATACGGCCTATTTCGTGCCCATCGTCTACCGCGCCTTCTTCCGCGCGCCGCCGGAGGGTTCGACGCCGCACGGTGAAGCCCCCTTCGCTTCCGTGCTGGCGCTGACGGTCACGGCCGCGCTGACGCTGGCCTTCTTCATCTGGCCCGGCGCCTTCCTCGCGCTCGCGCAGCAGGTGGCGGATGCAGGAACGGGAGGGAGCCCATGAGCGATACGGCGCCTCGCTTCGCTCGGCCGGTCACATTACGCCCCTCACCCGGCGCTGCTTCGCCTGACGGCTTGGCAGCGCCGGCCTCTCCCGGGGGAGAGGCAATCTGGGCACGGCGCTTCTTCGCCTCTCCCCCGGGAGAGGCCGGCCCAGCGAAGCGCAGCGGAGCCGGGACGGGGCGCGCGCCGTCGGGCGCGCAGGAGACTCGGGGAAATTCACAAGCTCCGTCAAAAACGGATTCGTTTGCATTGCGGGTAAGGCCATGAATGAACAGGTGCGGAAGGAAGAACATAAAGACCACTGGCTGGCCCGGCGTTCCACGATCCGCATGCTGATCTGGGTGGGCCTCGCCGTTCTCGCGGCGGTGACTGCCCTCGATACCATCATCCACGGCCACCCGCATTTCGGCGTGGACGGCTGGTTCGGCTTCTATTCCGGCTACGGCTTCCTCACCTGCGCCGTCATGGTGCTGTTCGCCAAGTTCCTGGGGTTTTTCCTGAAACGGAAGGACACGTATTACGATGAATGAGCTGACGGCATTGTGGACCTCGGGCGCGATCCCGCCCGGCGCCCTGCTCATTCTGGGGGGCGTGGCTGTAGCGCTCGGCCCCCGCGCCCTGCGCCCCGTCTTCGTTCTGGGCTTCCCCGTGGCCGCGCTCGCGGCCGTCTGGCAGGTGCCCGACGGCGTCTCCTTAAGCGCGCCCTTCCTGGATTTCACGCTGGAACTGGTCAAGGGCGACAAGCTCTCGCGCCTGTTCGGGACCATTTTCGCGCTGATGGCGCTGCTGGGCGGCCTGTTCGCCCTCAACCAGAGAAGCGGGACCGAACTCGCCGCCGCCTTCATCTATGCGGGCTGCGCCCTGGGCGTGGTGTTTTCCGGCGACCTGCTCAGCGTCTTCATCTTCTGGGAGATGATGGCCATTGCCTCGGGCGTGGTGATCTGGTCGGCGGGCACGGAAGCCGCGCGCGCCTCGGCCCTGCGCTATTACCTCGTCCATTTCCTGGGCGGCGTGCTGCTGATGGTGGGCATCATCGGCCTGCTGAACGACACCGGCGACCTCACCTTCCGGGTCATGCAGCTCGAGTCCGCCTGGACGTGGCTCATCCTGGCCGGGTTCCTGATCAATGCGGGCGCGCCGCCGCTCTCGGCCTGGATCGGCGACGCCTATCCGGAGGCCTCCTGGTCGGGCACCGTGTTCCTTTCCGCCTTCACCACCAAGACGGCGGTTTACGTGCTGCTGCGCGGCTTTCCGGGCGCGGAAATTCTGATCTTCGTCGGCCTCTACATGATCTTCTACGGGATCATCTACGCGCTCCTGGAAAACGACATGCGGCGCATCCTCGCCTATTCCATCGTCAACCAGGTGGGCTTCATGGTCTGCGCCATCGGCCTGGGCAGCCCGGAACTGGGCGGCACGCTGGCGCTGAACGGCGCGGCGTCCCACGCCTTCGCGCATATCATCTACAAGGCGCTGCTGCTGATGTCGGCGGGCGCCGTGCTCTACATGACGGGGCGGCGCAAATGCTCCGACCTGGGCGGGCTGTTCCGCACCATGCCGGTGACCACCATCTGCGGCATCATCGGGGCGCTTTCCATCTCCGCCTTTCCGCTGACCAGCGGCTTCGTCACCAAGTCCATGATCAACGACGCGGCGGCCGGGGCCCATCTGATGATCGTCTGGATGCTGCTGACGGCGGCGTCGGCGGGCGTCTTCCTGCACGCCGGGATCAAGTTTCCCTGGTTCGTCTTCTTCCAGAAGGATTCGGGCCTGCGCCCGCCGGACCCGCCCTGGAACATGAAACTCGCCATGATCCTGATGTCGGCGTTGTGCATCGGCATCGGCGTCTATCCGGCGCCGCTCTACGAGATCCTGCCCTTCGAGGTGGACTATGTTCCGTACACGGCGGCCCATGTCACGAAGCTGACCCAGCTTCTGCTGTTCTCCGGCCTCGCCTTCTTCCTGCTCCTGCCGCTGATGAAGCGTACGGAAACCATCACGCTGGATTTCGACTGGTTCTACCGTACCGCCGGGCCCGCCCTCCTGCGCTGGGGCGGCCGGGTGCTGGGGCGCACCGGGGGCCGGCTCGAAGGACTGACGGCGCGCGCCGGCGACGCCGGCGTGCGGCTTCTAATGGGCCTTGCCGGGGAGCGGGGCACGCTTTCCCAGACCCTGCGCGCGGGCGGGGCCATTCTCATCGTTACCCTCGCCCTGTCCATCGCCCTCGCCCTGACGCTGACCTCCTGAAGGGGGGGCGCCCTTCTGCGCCCTTCCCGGCCGGGGCGGGCGCTTGTTCCCCCTGTGACATTATTGAGACCCGGGGACAGGACCGGCTCCGATCCCGTCCTGTTCTGTGGCATGGAGGGTGAGCATTCTGTTAGATTCCGAAACAGAGTCGCGTGCGAATCAGGTTGCATGGGGTTTTGCCGCTCTAGCGGGGCGTGCACCCGGCATGGGTCCGGGAAGCCCGGCCGGACGCGCCGTTCCGGAGGAATTTCAATGGTGGCCACGCATCGTTTGGCGATTTTCATGGGGGTGGGCGCATTGGCCCTGATGGCCGGCGCGTGCGCGAACAAGGTTCCGCCCGAAGTCATCCAAAGCTCGGCTTACCAGTCGGGCTATTCGGACGGCTGCGCCACGGGCAACCGGCGCACCTCGGGCTTCAAGGAAGACGTCACCCGCAACGAGACGCTTTTCCGCAAGAACGAGAATTATGCGATCGGCTGGCGTCAGGGCTATAGTGTCTGCGGCGGCAGCCAGGCCGAACACGCCGACCGCGACATCGAGTTTCTGACCAACGACAGGTTCGATCAGGGTCCGATCTGAAGATGAGGCAGGAGCAGGCGCTGCCCGGCGTTCCGGGCGCTCGCTACCGGGGCATGGAAGAGGCGGAGGGGGGCAACCCGTCCTCCCGCACCTTCGGGTTCGGGCCGCTCATCAGGATTGCGCTGGGCCTCGTGATCGCCGTTGACATCTCCCTGCTGGCCGCGCCGCTCTATTACGGCACGCCCAGCCCCTGCCACATGGTCGCGCTCTCCAAGGCCAGCATGCACAGCGGCGCCGTGGACGAGGAAATCGGCATCAACAACGAAATGTCCTACGACGTCTACCACGTCAGTTCCGTCTGGGTGCGCAGCAACGCAAGCATCGCCGCCTGCGCAGGCGAAATCGGCGGCCGTACGCTGGGCGCGCTGGTGCCGTAGGGTCGCCGTTTACGCTGCGACTGCACACGCGTAACCCGAGGACCGGCGTGACGAACGGCGGAAGCGGGCGTATGCTGCTCGGCGGCCGGGCCGGGAAAGTCACGGCGCCGGCCAATGGCGGCCCGCCCCCCGCCGCCGGTCGTGGGAACGGGCAAGGACAGCAGTATTCATGGAGATGTCCGCACCTCCGGACGGCCGCCCCGGCGGCGGCCCCTCGAGTCATGGCGGCTGGCCGGAGGACGGCACGCCGCCGGATACCGCCGCTCCCCTGCCGCCCGCGCAGGCGGTGGAGGCCGGGCATTACGGCGGCGCCTTCCGCTGGTTCCTGGCGATCCAGTCGAGCTGGTTCTTCTGCCTCGGCATGCAGATAACCCTGTTCCCCTATCTGGCCGCCGACGTGCTGGAAATCGCACCCCACAGGCTGGGACTGGCGCAGGCCGCGCTCTGGGCGCCGGCCATCCTGCTGATGCTGCCCGCGGGCGCGCTCGCCGACCATGTGGACAAGCGCCGGCTGCTCATGGGCCTGCACATGCTGGCCGCCCTGCCCGCCGCGGGCCTGGCGGTCCTCACCGGTTCGGGCTGGCTCAGCTATGGGGGATTGATCGCCTA
Source organism: Alphaproteobacteria bacterium (assembly GCA_046538635.1). Classification (GTDB taxonomy): domain Bacteria; phylum Pseudomonadota; class Alphaproteobacteria; order JAJFIK01; family JAJFIK01; genus JBKHIN01. Next base: position 9,451 of record JBKHIN010000012.1, on the reverse strand, counting down.
TGCGCTGGCCCAGGGGATTCTGGGCGCTTTCGCCAATCCCACCCGGGACTCTCTGCTCAACCATGTCGCCGAATCGAGCCGGGTCGAAATCACCGTGCACCGGGCGGTGACCGCCGCCACGGCGGCCCAGTTCATCGCCCAGTTGACGGGGATGGCCGCCGCCCTGTTGGCCGCTGCGCTCGCCCCCGCCTTCGGCCTCGAACCCGCGCTGCTGGTGGCCCCGCTGCTGGTCTCCCAGGCGCTGGTGATGCTGCTCGGTGCGGCCGCTGCCCGCCGTGTACCCGGGGAAATCCGCCCCCTCAACGGCGTGTCCGATCCCGGCCGCCGCCTCACGCGCGCCGCGCGGGCCATTCGCGGCGGGCTTGCAGAGGTGATCCGCTCGCCCGTCATGTGGCCGGTGGCGGCGGGCATGCTGGCCGTGGGTATTTTGTTCGTGGGCAGTTTCATGGTCGTTCTGCCCACCCTGGTGCGCGACGTACACAGCGGCGGGCTGGCGCGCTTCGCCCTCTTCACCCTGTGTTTCTGGACCGGCACCGTGCCCGCCAGCCTGTTCCTCCTGCGACGCGCGCCGGAATATCCCGGCCGCGCGCTGATGCTCTCGATGGTCTGGGGCGCGGGAATCTTGTTCCTGATGGCGCTGCACATGCCCTTCTGGGGCATGCTGACGCTGTGTTTCCTGTGGGGCGCAGGCGCCGGCGTGGCCCTGACGCTGGGCCGCGGAATCATGCAGAACGCCGCGCCCGGGGCTCACCGGGGGCGGGTGCTGGCGATTTTCAATCTGGGCTTTGCAGGGGGCGCGCCGGTGGGCGCGGTGCTGATGGGATATCTGGTGAATCACCTGGGCGCCTACACCGCCGCCCTCTTCCCCGCCGCCGCGATGCTGGTGATCGCCGCCATCCTGATCTGGCGCTCGCGAATCTGGTCTTATTCGCCGGAAAGTGAATAGGAACGGCCCGTTCCGCAACGTGACGGCAGCGTCATTTTTATTCGTCCAGCGCCGTCTCCATGTTAACCTTTTGACCTTTGGCCCGAGGGTTCGCGAGCAGGAGAACGTGCGATGAGCCGCCAGATCACCAAGGACACCACCTACAACGCCGTCGCGCCCGACGATTTCGTCTCCATGATGGACGTGGACCGCTACAATGATCGCTCGGACGCCTTCGACAAGATCATCGCGGCCACCCACGACCATTTCTGGGACCCGCAGGACACGAAATACATCGATTTCGACGCGCCCTTCGAGATGGAGTCGACCCCCATCATCCCCCCGGCCATGGTGATGGAGCTGCAGACGGAACTGGCCGACGGGATGGACGAGGCCACGCGAATCCGCTTCTGCAATGCGGTGGCGCGCAATTTCATCTCCAACATCCTGCATGGCGAGCAGGCCGCGCTGAGCCTTTCGGCAAGCCTGTGCCATATCCTGCGCGATCCGGGCGCGCAGGAATACGCCGCCAACCAGGCCCGCGAGGAAGCCCGCCATGTGGCCGCCTTCTCGCGCTATGTCGCCAACCGCTGGGGCACGCCCGCGCCCGTGAGCCCGGCGCTCGGCGCCCTGCTCGAGGAACTGGTGGCCGCGCCGGAGGTGTACAAGAAGATCGTCGGCATGCAGATGCTTGTCGAAGGGCTGGCCATGGGCGCCTTCGCGACGCTGTACACGAAGTCCGCCGACCCGGTGCTGGTGCGGCTCGTACAACTTGTCATGACGGACGAGGCCTTTCACCACAAGTTCGGGAAGATATGGGCAGACCGGACGATTCCCAAACTGAGCGAGGAAGAGCACAATACGGTCGAGGACTGGGCGAAAAACTGCTTCGAGACCCTGCTCTTCAACCTGTTCGGGCCCGACCAGAAGGCCGCGATCTATCCGAAATTCGGCCTGGAGCTGGATCACGTCAAGTCCGTGATGGCGGCCTCCTTTACCAATGAGGATCGCCGGGAGCGCATGAAGGAGAGCACCAACATCATGCGCGTGCTGTGCAAGACGCTGCTCAATGCCGGCATCATCACCGGCCGCACGCGCAGCTTCTACGCTCAGTTTGTGGACATGGACGAACTCAGCGCGGAAGGCGACCACATGGTGGGCGACGACATCGCCGAAAGCGGCATCGATTTTCTGCGCATGGTGAATGCCGGGCCGGCCCCGGGCGCGGCGGCGCAGTGAGTGTAAAATCACCTGAATTCCGGATCGTCCCACCACGGAAAGAAGTCCGGCATGTCCGTGCTCGGCTTCATGGGAAAGTGCGGCTTGCGCTTCTCCAGGAAGGACTCGACGCCTTCGCGCACGTCCGCCGACTTGCCCATCGCATAGATGCCCCGGCTGTCCACCCGGTGCGCCTGCATGGGATGATCCGCGCCTGCCATGCGCCACATCATCTGGCGGCTGAGGGCCACGGAAACGGCGGAGGTATTCTCCGCGATTTCGCGCGCCAGTTCGCGCGCCGCCGGCATCAGCTCTTCCGGCTTGTAGAGGGCTTTCACCAGCCCGCCATCGAGCGCTTCCCGTGCGGAGAAAACGCGTCCCGAGAACACCCATTCGAGCGCCTGGGAGATGCCCACCACCCGCGGCAGGAACCAGCTCGAACAGGCCTCCGGCACCAGCCCGCGGCGCGAGAAGACGAAGCCGAAGCGGGCGTCCTCCGAGGCCAGGCGCACATCCATGGGCAATTGCATGGTGGCGCCCACGCCCACCGCGGGCCCGTTGACGGCGGCGATCACCGGCTTGATGGAATCGAAAATGCGCAGCGCCACGCGCCCGCCGCCGTCGCGCATGCGCGCATCGCCCTCGGCCAGTTTGTCCGAGCCGGTACGCACGTCGCGGTCGAAGCTGTCGCCGCCCGCCCCCAGATCGGCGCCCGCGCAGAAGGCCCGCCCCTCGCCCGTGACGATGATCGCGCGCACCCCGTCATCCGCATCGGCCCGGTCGAACACGTCGATCATTTCGTGCATCATGGTCTCGGTAAAGGCGTTGAGCCGGTCGGGACGATTGAGGGTGAGAGTAAGGATGGCGTCCGCCACTTCCGCGCGCACGGTTTCATAAGACATGGCCGTTTCCTCGCTAACCGTTGGTCCGCAAGCAGAAGAGAAGCGCGCCGGGCGGCGGCCTGTCAACGCCGGACGGGCAATCCGGCTCTGCCCGGCATCCGCAACCGGCGGACCGCCTGAAGTTCGACAAGGGAGTACGCCGCGATGACCGGTCTTCACCCCATGCACCACGCGAAAGCCACGCCGGACAAGCCCGCCTGCATCATGGGGGGCAGCGGGGAGACCGTCACCTACGCCACGCTGGACAGCCGCGCCAACCGGATGGCGCAACTGGTCCGTTCACTGGGCGTCATGCGCGGAGACGCCATCGCCGTGTTCATGGAGAATTCGCCGCGCTATTTCGACATCTGCTGGGGTGCGCAGCGATCGGGCCTCTATTACACCTGCATCTCCTCCCGGCTGACGGCGGGCGAGGCCGCCTACATTATCCGGGATTGCGGCGCCCGGGCCGTTTTCGCCTCCGCAAGTCTCGCGCGCGTGGCGCGGGAACTGCCGGGATTGCTGCCGGAAGTACGGCAATTCTTTTCCGTGGACGGCGAAATCGAGGGATACCGGCCTTACGAGGCCGCCGCCGATGCCATGCCCGCCGAACGGATTTTCGATGAAAGTCCGGGAACGGACATGCTTTATTCCTCCGGAACGACCGGGCGGCCCAAGGGGATAAGGGTGACGCTGCCGGACGGCGAGGTGGACGAAACACCCAAGCTGCTGGAGCTGCTGACACTGCTCTACGGTTTCGACGGCGACAGCGTCTATCTCTCTCCGGCTCCGCTCTATCACGCCGCGCCCCTGCGCTACAATATGGCCGTGCAGCGGCTGGGCGGCACCTGCATCGTGATGGAGAAGTTCGAGCCCGAGGCGGCGCTGAGGCTGATCGAGCAACACCGGGTCACGCACAGCCAGTGGGTGCCCACCATGTTCGTCCGCATGCTGAAACTCCCGGAAGAGGTGCGCAGCCGTTATGACCTGTCCTCCCACAAGACGGCGATCCATGCGGCGGCGCCCTGCCCCGTCGAAATCAAGCGCCGGATGCTGGAATGGTGGGGCCCGGTGATCCACGAATATTATGCGGGCACGGAAGGCAACGGTTATTGCACCATTTCCGCCGAGGAATGGCTGGCGCATGAGGGTTCCGTGGGCCGGGCGATTCTGGGGGAGGTGAAGATCGTGGGCGAGGACGGACGCGTGCTGCCGCCGGGCGAGGAAGGCACCATCTATTTCGCGGGCGGGCCGCAATTCGAATATCACAACGACCCCGAAAAGACGGCGCAGTCGCGCAATGAGGAAGGCTGGACCACGCTGGGCGACGTGGGGTGGCTGGATGAGGAGGGCTATCTCTACCTCACCGACCGCAAGGCCTACATGATCATTTCGGGCGGGGTGAACGTCTATCCTCAGGAGACCGAGGATGTCCTCATCACCCACCCCCGGGTCGCCGACGTGGCCGTGATCGGCGTGCCGAGCGACGATCTGGGCGAGGAAGTCAAGGCGGTGGTGCAGCCGGTGGACATGGACGACGCCGGCCCGGAACTGGAGGCGGAACTGATCGCCTTTTGCCGGGAGCGGCTTTCGGCGATAAAGTGCCCGAAATCGGTGGACTTCGAGGCGGAACTGCCGCGCCATCCCACCGGAAAACTGTACAAACGGCTGCTGCGGGACCGCTACTGGGGCGGCCACGACAGCCGGATCGTGTGACCGTTCCGGCAGGAGAAAGAGAGAGATGACCGTGAACCGGTCTGCCGGGATTGGCCCGGCCCGCCGCCCCCTCCGGCTGGCGCGTGAAATTTCGCCGACGCGCAGTTGGAAATCCGGTTCGTGCATTCAATTTCATAACGCCGGGCAGGCGGCGCCGGCCGCCGCCCAATCCCCAACGCGAAAAACAGAGGATTCCCTCGATGAAGACCGTAAGCTATGACGATCTCGAATCCATTGCCGGCCAGGAAACCGGCGTTTCGGACTGGGTGGAAATCACCCAGGACAAGATCGACAAGTTCGCCGACGCCACCGGCGACCATCAATGGATCCATGTGGATACGGAACGCGCGGCGCGGGAACTGCCCACGGGCGGCACCATCGCCCACGGCTTCCTGACGCTTTCCCTGATTCCCATGCTCAGTTCCCAGATTCTCAAGATCGAAAACATCAGCCGGGCCATCAACTATGGCTGCAACCTGGTGCGCTTCACCAATATGGTGCCCACCGGCTCGAAGGTGCGCGGGCGCCAGGTAGTCAAGACCGTGGAACCCAAGGCGGGCGGCAAGCAACTCATCAGCGAATTCACGGTCGAGATCGAGGGTCAGGACAAGCCCGCCTGCATCGCGGAAACGGTGACCATTTTCTATGGATGATGTCCTGCCATGACCAAGCGCGTCGAAAAGACCGATGAGGAATGGAAGGCTGAGCTGACGCCCGAGCAATACCGCGTGACCCGCGAGCACGGCACCGAACGGGCCTTTACCGGGCCGTGGTGGGATAACAAGGCGCCCGGCCTCTATGCCTGCGTGTGCTGCGGCACGCCCCTCTTCAGTTCGGAAACGAAATATGATTCAGGCACCGGCTGGCCCAGTTTTTATGCGCCGCTGTCCGATGACGTCGTCAGCACGCATGAGGACCGCAGCCTGCTGATGCGCCGGACCGAAGTGCGCTGCGCCATATGCGACGCCCATCTGGGCCACCTGTTTCCCGACGGGCCGAAGCCCACGGGGCTGCGCTATTGCATCAACGGGCATGCGCTGAATTTCGTTCCGGAAAGAGAGCAGGAGCGCGGGCAGGACTGACACCCGTACGCTCCGCCCAAATGGAAAGCGGCCGGTGATTGTCCGGCCGCTTTTTTCTGTCGGGCCCGGCATGGTGAGGGGCCGGCCGGCGCCGCTAATTCTTCGCCCGCGCCTGCTTGGCGACTTCCGCCGCCTTCTCCAGATCCCCCTGCGCTTCCTCCAGCGCCTTGACCCGGCGATTCGCCATCTTCTCGAGCTGTCCCACCATGTTCTGCTCGTCTTCGGTCAGATTGGCCTGACGCGCTCTCTGTATGACCGCATTTACGCTTTCCAGATCCTTTTTCGCTTCCTCCAGCGCACCGGCATTGAGGCGGCGACGGGCGCTATCCCGAGCCCGTTCGTATTCGGACAGTTTGCGCTGGCGGATCTGGCCGGAGTCGGCGTCCAGCGCCGCCTGTGCCGCCTCAAGCGCCTCCTCGGCAATGGCGTGCACATTTTCGTCGTCCGAAACGGCGATGCCCGCCTTCTTCCGCTCCTCGATGACGTCCGTCATGAGCTGGAAGTTTTCTGTTTTCTGCTTGATTATGGCCTGCAGTTCCAGATATTCGACCCATTGCAGCGCTTCGGTTTCGCACGCCTTCGACCGTGCAGCGATCCTGAATTGCTCGAGGGCCGCGTCGGGATTGTCCTTGCTGTTGAGCGTATGGGCCAGCAGCACACGGGCCTGGCAGGGCTCTTTCAGACTGCCCTTGTTCAGCGCACGGCGGAAATAGGTTTCTGCCTGGTCCCAATTTTCATCCTCGAAATAGGTTTGGGCGATGCGGAAGGCGAGTTCGCCCTTGCCGGCCCGCCTCTCAGCCTGCCGGAGATATTTCCGCGCTTCCTTGTATTCGCGCGCGAGGAACCACATATTGCCCAGTTTTTCCAAATTTTCCTTGTCACGCGACACCCGGCCCGCGTTCATTTCCTTTTCCAGGATGCGGGCGCCCCGGTAGGGATTCTCGTAAGTGAGATACAGTTCCGCGATGCCCACCAGTTCGCCTTCCGTGTCCAGAAAGCCAAGCTCATGGCGGAAGGCCTGCACCAGGAAGGCGTCCCGGTCCCGGCCGAGCTCCTGATAGCCGGCCGCCAGCTGGGACAGATATTCGTCCTTGATGTTAAACAGGGTCAGCATGCGCTCGACGAGCGACACCACCCGCTGGTAATTTTCCAATTCCGAATAGCTGAACAACAACAGCCGGTAGTGGTTCTCCTTGGGCTGCTTGGAAAGCTCGATGGCCTTCTGCGCATTGGTGATGGCCTCGCGGAAATTGCCCATCAGCGCCAGCGCCTGGCCCAGATAGAAATAGGCGTCCGGTTCCGGATTCTCGGCGACCTGGATGAAGCGGCGCAGATTCTCGATGGCCTTGGCGTAATTGGGCGGCTCGACGCCGAGATAGAGCCGGCCGAGAAAATAGTAATTCTCGGCCTTTTCCACGTCGTCGAGAACGCCCGTGGCGTTCGACGCCTCGATATCGCGGATGGCCTGGGGAAAATTGTCCAGCTCCACCTCGAGCTGCGCCTTGAAGCGCAACAGAACCGCACGCTCGTCCTTGGTGCGGTTGCCGGACAGCGTGCTGGCGATCAGATCGCGGGCCTCCCGGTAGCGGGGCGGGTCCTCGCCGATCATCTCCTGCGCCTTGTTATAGGCCTCGACGACCTCCTTGGTGGTCGTGCGCTGGGCGTCCGCCGGTCCGGCAATCGCGACAATCAGCACCGAGATCACGGCCAGCAGGCCCGCCGCTTGCCCGGCGCCGCGCACCATGTTCGTCACAGTCGTCAGCATGCGGCCTGCTTCACTCATACCGCTTCACTCCCACATTGCCAGACCGGGCCCGGCCGTATCTGAACCGCCGGACCCGGTGCCGTTCAGCGACTGCTGTTCTCATCCAGCGTAAATTCTATCTTTGTAGTGACGCCCGGCCGGACCCGGGGCTCCCCGTCCACGATCTGCGGCCGGTATTTCCAGCGCTGGACCGCCCGCAGAGCGGCGCGGTTGAACACCGAATTGGTCGACTCGACCACTTCCGGGTCCTTCACCGAACCATCGGTGTCAATGGTGAACCGGACCACCACATAACCTTCCAGCCCGCGCTGCAGGGCCCGCGGCGGATATTGCGGCGGCACGCGCACGATGGGCTGCACGTCGCCGTCCAGCACGCCGCCCAGATTGAGACCGCCCGAAAGATCCGGGTTCAAATTGGGCATGGACGCGCCCATGCCCTCGATGTCCGGGGCCTGATCCATCTGCGGATCGATTTTCGGGGGCTCCGGCGGCTCTTCCTGTTCGTCCGGCCGATCGAGTTCGCGATCGCTCTCGGATTCCTCCTTGCGCTGCGCGCGCGTAATATCGATGCTTACCGATTCGATTTCTTCCGGCGTGATGTCTCCTTTCGGCTCGATCAAATACTGCATCAGGAAAAAGAGCCCGAGGGTGACGACAGCCGCAATGGGGATACCGACGATTAAACGGCCCAGCATGGCGCCCTCCTAACCTTCCGTCGTGGCAATCGACACGGGCACCGGGGGATTGTCGCGGGCCAGCTTCGCCTGGTCCATGACGCGCACCACGACGCCCATGTCCGAGGTTTCCGCGGCCTGGACGACGACCGGGCTCTCTCGATTTTCCGCGAGCTTGCGCGCCACATTGGCGCGCACCGAGCGCACGTCCACCTGCCGCAACTGCCCACCCTCTTCGACGAAGATATTGTTGTTGGGATCGACCGCGACGACGATGGCGACGATGTCGGGCTGATCCGGTGGCTGGTCTTTATCCGGCGACGTCACGTCGATCCCTTGCTCCCGCACGAAGGTAGCCGTCACGATAAAGAAAATCAGCATGATGAAGACGATGTCGAGCATCGGAGTCAGATTGACTTCCGTCTCGTCTCCCTGCCTTTTTTTCAGCTTCCGGCTCATCCCTTCGACCCTTCATTCGGGCGGCGCCGCCGCCCCGTAGTTCTGCCAATCAAGCAAGACTGCGCGGCTAGTCTTCCTTGGTCGATACCGAAACTCTGGCCCCGGTGGCGTTCACCTGGTTCATCACCTGCACGACGACGCCCGTATCGGCCTCCTCATCCGCCTGAATGACCACAGGGCCCTTCGGATTTTCCGTACGCAGACGCTCCACTTCGGGGCGCACCTCGTGAACCTCGACCTGATCGCCGTCAATATAGATCTCGTTGTCTTCCGTCACCGCCACGAGCACGGCGACACCCGGAATCCTGGCGTCCTTCTGCGCGTCCGGCTTGAGGACGTCCACGCCGGGCTCGCGGATAAAGGTCGCCGTGACGATGAAGAAGATCAGCATGATGAACACAATGTCGAGCATGGGGGTGAGGTTGATGTCCTCCTCTTCCCCCTGTTCCTCGGTCCGGCGTGATCTCATGAGGCGGCCCCCTAATGCAACGGCAGGTCGTCTTCGACCCTCTCGACGGCGCGGCGCGCCCGGCGTTCGAGCTGGGTGCTGAAATAGAGCCCGGACAGGGCGGCCACCATGCCCGCCATGGTGGGAATCGTCGCCTTGGTGATGCCCGAGGCCATGGCGCGGGCGTTACTGGAACCCGTCAGCGCCATGACGTCGAAGACTTCCACCATGCCCGTCACCGTACCGAGCAACCCGAACAGCGGCGCCACCGCCACCAGGGTCT
>JBKHIN010000316.1:0-3980 GCA_046538635.1 Alphaproteobacteria bacterium | reverse complement strand
GGCTTTTTCATGGCCCGGACGGGCGCAAAAAAGCTGAATGTCCGCTGAACGCCGCAGCCATCCGGCATTCAGGGCGCTTGTGCCAGGCTCAGATCATCCAGAACCGAGTGTCACAGTGTCACGAAGAGAGGAGCTCAAGATGAAAAATCTTGTTCTGATCTCCGCGCTGGCGGCCGGACTCGCCGCAGCGGCGCCCGGGAATGCCGAGGCCGCCCGGCTGTCCGTGGGCGTGAGTGCCGGAAACGGCCATGTGGATGGATATTTGAGACTGGCCGAGCACCGGGACCGCTACCGCGGCCGCCGGTGCCAGAGCTGGCGCCGGGCGCACCGCAGGCTGCACCGGCGCTGGGACCGGGTGCGCCTGCGCCGCCGGGTTTATAACCGGCGCGGCCACAAGGTTTTTATCGCCCATGTGCGCAATCACCGCGGGCGGCGCTACCGGGTGCGCTATAACGCCTGCACGCGCCGCGTGACGCGGGTGAAGCCGATGCGCCATCGCCGTTGGTGGGGCCGCCATCACCGCCGCCATCACCGCCATCACCGCCGTCACGGCCGCTGCGAAAGCTGGCGCTATGCGCACCGCAAGCTGCACCGCCGGTACGATCATGTCACCCTGCACCGCAGGACCCGCAACCGGCGCGGCCACCGGATCTTCATCGCCCATGCGCGCAATCATCACGGGCGCGCCGTGCGCGTGCGCTACAACGCCTGCCGCGGACGCATTACCAGGGTGAGGCCCGAGCGCCATCACCGGCCCTACTGATCCAGCCACACTGCCCCCCGAACTTGCCCCCGTGCTCCCGCCGCACGGGGGCCTTTTTTGTCGGCGCCGGGATGTGCCGCGCGCGCCACCGCCCTTTCATTGAGGGCTGCGGCCATGGCTCATCCGGGACGGCTCTGGCAGACTCGGACCGGCCGGGAAAGGCTCTGTGCGAAGAGAGGAGGGCGGATATGAAAAATCCGGTCCTGATTTCCGCGCTGGCAGCGGGGCTCGCTGCCGCGGCGCCCTCAACAGCCGGCGCCGACGCGCCAGCCACCGGCGCCGGCGCCCGTCAGTCGGACGGGCCGGTATTGGCCGAACACCGGCGCGACTGCCTGGGCTGGGCGGGCGTGAACCGGGCCCTGCATCAGCGGTACCATCGTGTGCGCCTGCGCCGCTCGGTCCGTAACCGGCGCGGCGAAAAGATATATATCGTCCATGTGAAGAATTTTCGCGGCCGGTACTACCGGGTGCGCGTTAATGCCTGCACGCAGCGCATTACCGGGAAAAAGCGGCTTCGGCATGTTTTCTGCCGGAAAGGGCGCCGCCTCAAATCCTGCCTGGGCCGTGCTACGAAGACGAGGCCGGAGCGCCGCCGCCGGCGCTGACTCGCGGTTTCGAGCCACGAAGAGCCTCTGCGCGCCCCGCGGTGCGGATACCGTTTTTGTTTGTCCGGCAAGGACCGCGCCTTTCCGCCCAACCCCTGCCAGGGCAGGAGCGGCTCGCCGAACCGAAAAGAGCCGCAATCGAGGAAACGTCCGCCGCCTGACCTGCGGCGGGCGTCAGCGCGGCGCCCCCAGATGCCGGGCCAGGAAACGCTCGGCCTCGCGCAGCGTGGTGATGCGGGTTTTGCCGAAGGTGAGGAAGTGATCCTCGCCCTCCAGTTTCATCAGCCGGTGAGGCTTGCCCGCGTCCTCCAGCGCCTCGGCCATTTCCTCCGAATGTTCGAAGGGCACCACCAGATCGTCCTCGCCGTGGATCAACAGAATCGGAATACGGATCTTTTCCGCCTGCCGCGCCGGCGAGGCGGCGATCAGCTTGTCCCGGTCCCCGCGCAAATCGCCGATATGGCGTTCCCAGTAGTGGATGAAGATTTCCTTGCGCTCGTCCCGCAGCATTTTCAGCAGGTCGGAAACGCCCGCGATGCTGATGGCGCACCGGTAGAGTCCGGGCGTCTTGACCGCCCCCATCAGCGCCGCATAGCCGCCATATGAGCCGCCCATGATGCAGATGCGTTCCGGGTCCGCGATACCTTCCGCAATCAGATGTTTGACGCCGTCGGTGACGTCGTCCTGCATCTTGCCGCCCCATTCCCGCTCGCCCGCGCGGGCGAAGGCGAGGCCGAAGCCGCTCGAGCCCCGGAACTGCGGCTGGAGCACGGCGTAGCCGCGACTGGCAAGGAACTGCGCCTGATAGTCGAACGTCATGACGTCGCGCGAGCGCGGGCCGCCATGGGGCAGAACCACGAGCGGCAGATTTTCCGCCTCCGCCCCCGGCGGCAGGGTGAGATAGGCCGGAATGTCGAGCCCGTCGCGCGCGCTGTAGGTGATCCGCCGCACCTCGCCCGGCTCGACGCCCGCCAGGTCCGGATAGGCCTTGCCGATTTCCACGGCGTGGTTTTCCTCCGTGTCGAAATAGAAATACCGCCTGGGCCGGTTTGGCGCGCTGGTGGTGATGATGTGCGTCTTGCCGTCGTCCGTGGACGATGTAATGCGGTTTACCGAGGTGGAGGGAAAGGAGCGGTCGATCTTCGCCTGCAGGGCGGCCTGTTCCTTGCCGAACCAGCGGATTTGCGGCTCGTCCGCAACCCAGGAGGCGGAGAGCAGCTTTCCGCTTTCGGAATCGATGCCGATGTCGCTCAGGTCGGCCTGCGGGGGCGCGAACACCAGCCGGCCCATCTTGTTGGCAAGCAGATCATACTCGAAGAGCGCTTCGTAGCCGTTCCGGTAGGCCGCGACATGGAGAATGTTGGGCTGATGCGAGAAGGCCAGCGGATCGAACGGCGAATGGCCGCCCAGATCGTGCCGGGCGATTTCGCGCCAGTCCCGCCCCTTCAGGCGCACCAGGTGCCGCACTTCCTCCTGCTGTTCGCGGATGTCGGTGCGCAGCAGGCGTTCGCCCTTCGAATCCGCCAGCCACGCCCAGGTGGCCTTCCGCCCGCGGGCGACGATGTCCGTATGCCCCGTTTCCACATGGACCTTGTAAAGATCGAGATCGCCGTCATCGTCCGTAAACGGAATCAGCACATGGTCCGGATCGCCGGGCAGGTCGCCCACGACCCAGGAGGCGATCTGGACATAGCGGGGGCGTTCGAAGCGCGAGCGGCGCTTGAACAGCACCTTCGTCCTGCCGCCGGAGGCGGACACCGAAACGATGCGGGTAAAGTTCCGCTCCGGATTGCCGAAGGCGGCGCGCTTGTGCTGCTCGATGGTGATCAGCAGCCGGTCGGAATTCGCCCAGCTCATGGCCTCGATGCTGCCGTCTTCGAAGGAGAAACCCCGGTCCTCTGCGCGCGCCGCCGGGTCCACATGGCTGATCACCACCACCCGCGCCCCGGCGTGCCGGCGCAGCACGGCGAAATAACGCCCGTCCGGCGACAGTTGCACGTCATCGATCAGGGGCAGATTCCCGAACGCCTCCACGGGCGGGGGCTGCGCGGCGGCGTGGGCGGACGGGGCGAGCAGGGCGGCGGGGCCAACGCCGAGTGCCGCCGGCAGGAAGACGGTGAGAAGGAGGGCAAACGCCGCCGCCCCCTCCGGCCGGGACGACGGACGCGACGATGACCGAGATGAACAAACCGGCACCCGCCACCGGCAAAACACTGAACGCACCACAACACCCTCCCGCAACCCACGCTTGCGCCAGCTTAGCGTGCGGGGAGGTGGGGCGGAAGGGGGGTGTTCAGGGTAGGGCTTTGAGCGGCGCGCGTGAATTGAGTGCACTGTCACCGTAATTGTTCTGGGAATGGATCATGGGCTGGCCGACCGGCTGGACCGACTGCAGGGCGCCGGTAACGGGGTTTGCCCTTGGCTGCAGCGCGCGCGTGGCACGTTCCCCGAATGGCATTCGAACGGGGATTCTAAGGCCGATTGACCGGCTGATGGGCGGCAGCGTGCTGTTGCAGTTCTAAGTGTCACCCGTTGCAGTTTTTGCCGTCGCGCTACAATGATCGTGTCGACCGGTTCCGCAATGGGGCCGGCGATGATGAAGTCGGTATCTT
>JBKHIN010000074.1:0-10070 GCA_046538635.1 Alphaproteobacteria bacterium | reverse complement strand
GCGGCGCGGTGACACCTGCGATGAAGCCCACGGTGGGCTTTCTCACGCTTGCCCGTTTCAGGAACTCGGCCGCCTCCTCTTCCGCGGAGCCGCCGATTTCCCCGATAATTATAATGGATTTGGTGTCCGGATCGGCCAGAAACAACTCCAGCGCGTCAATGAAGTTCGTCCCCTGGACGGGATCGCCGCCGATGCCGATGCAGGTGGACTGGCCGAGACCGGCCACCGTGGTCTGGTGCACCGCCTCATAAGTGAGCGTTCCCGAGCGGGAGACGATGCCCACGGAGCCCTTCTTGTGGATGTGCCCCGGCATGATGCCGATCTTGCACTCGTCCGGGGTGATGACGCCCGGGCAGTTGGGCCCCACCAGCCGGGTTTTCGTGCCCGTCAGCGCGCGCTTGACCTTGACCATGTCGAGCACCGGAATGCCCTCGGTAATGGTCACGACGAGATCGAGTTCCGCGTCGACGGCCTCCAGAATGGCGTCGGCGGCAAAGGCGGGCGGCACATAAACCGCAGACGCGGTCGCTCCGGTCTTCTCTTTCGCTTCGCGCACCGTGTCGAAAACAGGCAGATCCAGATGTGTCTGACCGCCTTTGCCCGGCGCGACGCCACCCACGAGTTTGGTGCCGTAGGCGATGGCCTGTTCCGAATGGAACGTACCCTGACGGCCCGTGAAGCCTTGCGTGATCACTTTGGTGTTACTGTCGACAAGCACCGACATTTTCTCATTCCTCTGGTTTCGAAGGCTACGGAGCGGTATCCTCGCCGTGACGTGATTGTTCCAAAGCGTGTGCGGACATCAAACAGGGCTGGCCGCCCGCAATGGTTCCGCGCTTTCGAACTCGTAGCCCAGCGCTTCGATTTCCCTTGCATACCACCGCGCAACCAGGTCGCGCGTCCAGTCGCTGTAATAAGTGGAATAATGCGGGCGGTCCGGAGCATAACTGCGCATGCGGGGCATGCTGAGTTTCTCCTCGATACCCAGGTCGGCACGAAGACGGCCGATCTCTTCGGACAGATTTTCGTAACGCAAAACCCGGTCCGCCACGATGCTGCCGTCAATGGCGTACATCGACCAGTTGTTCAGCCTGACATATTCGGAGTTGCGATACAGGAATGAGCGCATGTCCCTGTCGAAATCGGTGTCGCTGTTATTCTTTTTCCATTCGCGATGGAAGTAGAGCGAAACCTGCCGGTCCCACGGATTGCGCTCGACCGCAAACTTGAAATAGCTGTCGAAGATTTTCCGGCCAAGAACCGCGCGCACCTGCCTGGCCGTGGCGTGCGGATGCAGGCCGAACCACTGCGGGAAATTCCGCTTCAACGCACCGTGATGTATCGGAGAATATCTTGCCCAGGCCGGCCTCTTTAAACTGGCCCGCTCGCTCTCATCTCCGGCCACATCCTGAAGCGCCGCCAGCAGACTCGTTCCGGCCGTTTTTTCGGTACGCAGAAAGATAAAGCGGTATTTGTGCGACACCAGCATACCGCTCACCGCGCCTCGTTCACCGCCTTGACCACCTTCTCCGCCGCGTCGGCAAGGTTATCGGCGGGAATGATCGCGAGTCCGGATTCGGCGAGAATTTTCTTGCCCTTGTCCACATTGGTGCCTTCGAGGCGCACCACCAGCGGCACCTTGATGTCGAGATCGCGTGCGGCCGCCACAACGCCTTCGGCGATGATATCGCAGCGCATGATGCCGCCGAAGATGTTGATCAGGATCCCCTTGACGTTCGCGTCCTGAAGAATAATGCGGAAGGCGGCCTCCACCTTTTCCTTGCTCGCTCCGCCGCCCACGTCCAGAAAGTTCGCCGGTTCCGCGCCATAAAGCTTGATGATGTCCATGGTCGCCATGGCGAGGCCCGCGCCATTTACCATGCAGCCGATCGTGCCGTCGAGCTTCACGTAGGAAAGGTCGTATTTCGACGCCTCGATTTCCGCCGGGTCCTCTTCCGTCAGATCACGGAGCTGTTGCACGTCCTCGTGCCGGTAGAGGGCGTTACCGTCGAAATTGACCTTGGCGTCGAGGCACAGAAGGTCGCCCTGGTCCGTCACCACCATGGGATTGATCTCGAGCAGGCTCATGTCCATTTCAGTGAAGGCGCGGTAGAGATTGCGCACCAGCGATACGCACTGCTTGACCTGATTCCCCTTGAGCCCCAGCGCGAAGGCGATGGAACGGCCATGATGCGCCTGGATGCCCGCCGCCGGATCTATGGTGATGGTGAGGATCTTCTCCGGCGTCTCGGCGGCCACCTGCTCGATGTCCATGCCGCCTTCCGTGGAGGCGATGAAGGCGATGCGTCCGCTGGCCCGGTCCACCAGCGCGGAAAGATAGAATTCCGTCTCGATGCCCGAGCCCTCTTCCACATAGACCCGGTGCACTTCCTTGCCTTCCGGTCCGGTCTGGTGGGTGACGAGGGTCGCGCCCAGCATGCGTTCGGCCTCGGCGCGCACGTCGTCGACGGACTTGACCACCTTGACGCCGCCCGCCTTGCCGCGCCCGCCCGCATGGATTTGCGCCTTGACCACCCAGACGGGCCCGCCCAGTTCCTCTGCGCCCTTGACCGCCTCTTCCACCGTAAAGGCGGCCACGCCGCGCGGCACCGGAACATCGAACCGCTTGAGAACCGATTTGGCCTGATATTCGTGGATGTTCATGTCGCCCCGCTGCACCTTGACCGACGGGCCTCGCGGCCCCGTGACTGGACCGGCCGCGCTGTCCGGCGGAGGGTGGCGCGGCGCAGGCGGCGTTATAGCATCCGCGCCCGGCGAGGCAAGGGCCGGGCGGCAAATCGCGAGGAGATCTCATGAGCGCGGCGAACTCACGGAAACGCCGCCGGGCGCGGGAACTCGGACTCTCTCCCGGCATTCTGGAGCCAGGCCCCCTGAACGCCATTACGGACGTGGCGGGCGTGCGCGTGGGCCACGTTGCGTTGATCGAGGGCGCATCGATCCGAACCGGCGTCACTGCGATTCTGCCACATGGCGGCAATCTGTTTCAGGAGAAGGTGCGGGCGGGGCTGGCCGTGGGGAACGGCTTCGGCAAGCTGGCGGGTGCCACGCAGATCACCGAACTGGGTGTGCTGGAAACGCCCGTCATTCTCACCAACACGCTTGCGGTGGGCACCGCGGTCAATGCGCTGGTCTCCTGGACGCTGGACCATCCGGACAATGAGGATGTGACTTCCGTCAACGCGGTTGCAGGCGAAACCCATGACGGGCGGTTGAACGACATCCGCGCGCGTGCAGTGACGGACGCGCATGTCCTGGAGGCGATCAGGGCTGCGCGCGGCGGGGCAGTGGCGGAGGGCTGTGTGGGCGCGGGCACGGGCACAATGGCTTTCGGCCTCAAGGCGGGAATCGGCACGGCCTCGCGCAGGCTGAGCGCACACAAGAGCGGCTTCACCGTGGGCGTTCTCGTGCAGGCGAATTTCGGCGGAGTGCTGATGATGGACGGTCTGAGGGTGGCTGAGGCGCTGGGGCTGCCCATCCCGGGCGGGCTCGATAACGGGCCGCAGGCGGAGGGGCAAAGCGAAGGCGGCTCCTGCATGATCGTGCTCGCCACCGATGCGCCGGTGCTGGAGCGCAACCTCACCCGCATGGCGTGGCGCTGCTTCCTCGGCCTTGCCCGCACCGGCGCCATTCTCGCCGGCGGTTCGGGCGATTATGCGCTGGCATTCTCCACACGAAATCCCGTTTGTCGGGGAAGCACGGCGCAAATGGTCGAAGAATGGCCGAACGAACGGATGGACCCGTTGTTTCTCGCCGCCGTGGAAGCCACCGAGGAAGCCGTGCTTAACGCCCTGTGCATGGCGACGGAAATGACGGGTTACCGGGGGCGACATGCCGGAGTGCTCGATCTGGAGTGGCTGCAGAGGTTCGTCCCGGAACGGCGGAAATGATTGCCGCCCTCACCCCGCCTTGCGCACGGCCGCGTCGAGGCGGGCGGGCAGATGCTCGATGGCCTTGAAACTGCGCGCGCACAGCGCGCGAGACGGCGTGCCCACCTCATGCTCCCGGCTGACCCGCTCGACCACTTGCACCAGAAACATCCGCTTGCGGTGCTCGTCTGAAAGACGGGACTGCGCCGCCGCATAGGCGTACACCATCACCATGCTGACGGCACGGTCTGCACGCTCGGTCTCCATGCCGCAGGCGCGGGCAACGGAGATGGCGCGGCCATAGGCGTTCACATCGCCGAGAATATCGGAGAGATTTCCGCCTGTTTCATTGGCCCGGGCGGCGGCCATTCCGAAGAGCGCCAGCAGAAGCGCGCTTCCGATCATCCGTAGGAGGCTCAAGATGCGAAATCCCTCTCTACCCTGTCAACTTTCGTTCCGTCCGTATCCCGCGCAAGCGGCGCGAGTCACCAGAACGTGGACATGGACCTGCGATACGCTTCCTTTAGCGACGGGTCAAGAGTCTTGAAGGCCGGACCGGCCATCCGTGTGCGCACACGTTCGGCGAAGGCATCCACATCGAGAACGGTTTCCAGCAGGGCGGGATCGGTGGATGTATCACCGCCGAAGCACATGAGCACGACGGCGTCAAAGGCCTTATCCGCCGTCAGAACGTCCGCAAGCCGCGAGCGGCAGGGCTGCGACCACACCCCCACACTGACCATATTCCATAACGGCGTGAAATCCTGAAGGCGTGGCAGGAGGGTTCCGTTCATCATCGCCGCGACGCACTGGCTTGCCGACTTGATGAGGGCCGTGCGTGCACGTTCGGGGGACATGGCGGGCGGCATGCCCTTGCGCGGATGACGGTCGAAAAGACCGTGCGCGAAGATCTCCCCGCGCAGGAGGACGCTGATCAGCGCCAGCTCCTCGGCCTCCGCCAGCTGTGCGATAATATCGCCGGCGACCTCCCTGTAGCGCGGACGCTGCGCCAGCAGTACCCGGAGCATACTTTCCGCACCCGGAATCAGCCGGCGCCGGGGATCGAACTTGCGCGACCAGTCCACGCCCGTCTTTTCGCAGGCGAGGCTCAAATCACGCCACAGGGCGGCATGATCGAACTCGCCCAGTTCGAAATAGACCTCGCCGAAGCGCCGGAAGAAATTGGGCACCAGCACTTTGGCTTCCGGCGCCCTCACCAGACGCCGCAGGGCCTTTTGCCGGTCAGCGCTGCCCGCTGCGATGAACTGCTCAATCTCAAGCCGGGGCACCTGGTTGGAGAGAATGTCGAGGCTGAGCAGGGTGAGAAGCGGGCGCGGATGCTTCACCTGATCGAAATTCTCATCCGCAAACTGAAACTGTGCGTCCGTGTCGAAGAACGGGAACAGGAAGCCAAGCAGGCGCAGGATTTCCGGGTCCCGGGGGGCGCCGGGACACAGAGTTTCGAGCTTTTCCTCCGCCGGCGTATCGGGCGCGGTGTTCACCAGCGTTGGATCGCGCTGACCCAGGACAAATTCCGCATGCGCCCGGATCGATTCCGCGATCTGCGGATGCTTCATGGAGATGGCAGCGAAAGCGAGGACGTCGACCCAGTCCACCTCTCCGCGCACCATCGATTCAAAAACATGGAAGATCCCGGTGACCTTCTTCACGTCCCGTGGCGTCTCGACGATCCCGGGCGCGAGAATGTTCAATAGCTCCCGGAAGCGCGCATTGGCGGTGATCTTCTTTTCCCGAACCAGATAGATATCCAGCGCTTCCAGTTCATTGACGAGCAAGTCCCGCAATTGCCGGTCGAAAGTCACCGGCACGGAAAACTGGAACTGGATGATCTTTTCCAGATAGGCGATGCCGCGCAGATACCGCTCCTGCGCCGTCATCCCCTGGCCGAGCGCTTCGGCCACGCGGAAGGCGTCAAAGGCGAGCACGTAGGATACGGTGGGAAAGTCCGCCACCGAACGCACGAGCTGGGCGATGGCGCGGATTTCGGAATCCTGCAAACGGTCGAGCTCATCGATGCACACGATCACCGGCACGTCCAGCTCGGCCAGCCGTTCGGCAAGCGACGCCCGCGCCTCGTGCAGACTGCGGTTCCGGCGGAACGTGCTCTCGCCGTGCTCGGCCTTGGGCAGGGTTTCGTCGGGCGGACAGTCCGGCTCCATCGGCGCCAGTTGCGCCCAGTAGAGAGCGAGGCTCTCGAGCAGCCTTTCCTTTCTTTCGGCAGGAATGCCGCTGGACTTCAGCTCGGCGTAAAGATCGCTCAGGAAGGCGCCGATCACGTCGTAGCGCGAGGAAATGCTCCACGGATTGAAGCGCACAACCAGGGCGTCGGGAAACACGTCTAGGAGATATTCAGAAAGCAGATTGAGCACGGATGTTTTGCCCGTGCCCCACGAACCGGTGATCCCGACCGTCACGCCCGTGGCCCGGCCCGTCCGCTCGTTCACAAGCGCGCGGGCGAAGCGTTTCACGAAGGACATGCGGCCGAGACGATCTTCGCGCGCCGAGGTGATCGGCACCTCGGGCGTCAGATGTCCCGCAGCCGGAACCGGTACGCCGGAAAGCGCGGAAAACGGCGCGTTGGAACCCATGGCATCCCCCGCCGGTAGGCCGTAACGGACAAGCCGGGGGGCATCCCGTCCATGCCCCGTCCGGCTTCCCCTGCCCGGAAATGAATCCTCATCGAGAGAATTAGCACTGAAGCCGGATGGGACGCCAGTGCGGTTAATACACATGCCGGGATTTTCGAAGGAGCGCCCCAAGAAGTTTTTTTACATGGCCGGTAAGAAAAGCCACTCTCTTGCGGCCGGACAGTCTTTCGGAAAGAACCGGAAAATATTTACGCACAGGGTTGTCCACAGGCTGCCTGGTTCATTGCGGAACGGTGTACGCCGTCAGCGCCGCACGCCGCCGGTCTCCAGGCTGCCGAAAGCCAGAGTGAGCATGTGACCGTCCACCGGCCGTCCGCGCCCGTTGTGCAGGGCCAGAGTGAATTGGCGCGCATCCCAGTCCACATCGAGCATACCGAAATTGATCTCGCCGTAGAGGGAGCCCAGTCGGTGGGGACCGGGTTCAGTCAGGCCGGGGATCGGACGGTTCAGGGAACCGGAGGTGATTTCGTAAAAGGGATAGGGCGTGCCTTCCGCATATTCATAGAAACCGCCCGCATGCCGGCCGCCCGAGAGGAGCACCACACCCTCCGCTCCCGTCAACGCGATGAGGTCGAACAGGCGCTGGCGTTCGAGCGGCAGATTGGCCCATTTTTCGAAACGGTGGCCTTCGGCAATGACCTGAACGGAAGAGACGATCAGCCGCAGTTCGGCAGGCTTGAGCAGTTGCCGCTCAAGCCAGCGCCACTGGTCTTCGCCGAGCATGGTTTTTGCCGGGTCGGGGTCAGGCACATAGCCGGGACGGCCGGTATTCTTCCAGTTTTCCGTGCGCTTCAGCGGCGAGCGGAACGATCTTGTGTCCAGCAGGACGATCTGAACCCGCCTGCCCGGAGGGCCGAAAATGCGGGCATGGTAGAGCCCCTCGCGGCCCGCCCGGGGATCTTCATTGCCGATTGCCCAGAACGCGCGGAACAACCGTTCCGACTGCCGGCGGAACGGAAAATCCGCACCGGCGTGGCTGCTCCCGTAATCGTGGTCATCCCAGATCGCCAGGACCGGGACCGAACGCACCAGCCGGCGGAACTCTGCCCGCCGGGAGAGGCGGCCGTAGGCGTGGCGCAACTCCGGAAGGTCCGGCGAGGAATTTTCCCGGTCCACGCCGCCATGGACGTTATCGCCCATATAGATAAAGAGCTGTGGGGATTGCCGGCGCACCGCATCGAGAACGGGCTGCGGCCGGTCCTGCGCCGCGCCGGAACCGAAGGCGATGCGGGTGAGGACGGCGGCCCGGGCCGGCAGGGGCTGGTAGGCCATGGCACGGGGCATGCCGCCGGGGCCCTGCGTATCGCGCAGCATGAATGGAATGGCGGCAGCGGCGGCAGCGGCCAGTATCCCGGTCGCGGCCCACAGCAACGGCGTCGGGCGCATGAGGCGTTTCACCCGCGCAAGCCTTAGCCGCTCAGCGAGGGATCGATCTTGAGGCAGGCCTCCATCAGTCCGCGCACGGCCTCAATGGAAGTGTCGAAATTGCGCTTCTCATCGCCCTGCAGTTCGATCTCCAGGATGCGCTCCACACCCTTTTCGCCGAGCACCACGGGCACGCCCACATACATGCCGCTGATGCCGAACTGGCCGTCCAGATGGGCGGCACAGGGCAAGACACGCTTCTTGTCCTTCAGATAGCTCTCGGTCATGGCGATGGCCGCCGCTGCAGGCGCATAGAAAGCCGATCCGCTCTTCAGATGCTTGACGATTTCCGCGCCGCCGTCCCGCGTGCGCTGCACGATGGCGTCAATCCGCTCCTGCGTGGTCCAGCCCATTTTGACGAGGTCGGGCAGCGGAATGCCCGCCACGGTGGAATAGCGAACCAGCGGCACCATCGTGTCACCGTGGCCGCCCAGGACGAAGGCGCTCACATCCTCCACCGAGACGTTGAATTCCTGCGCCAGAAACAGGCGGAACCGGGAGGAGTCCAGCACGCCGGCCATGCCGCAGATGCGCTCCGTGGACAGTCCGGCGTATTTCTGCAGCGCCCACACCATTGCATCGAGCGGATTGGTGATGCAGATGACGAAGGCGTTCGGCGCGTGGGTGCGGATGCCCTCGCCCACCTGTTTCATCACCTTCAGGTTGATTTCCAGCAGATCGTCCCGGCTCATGCCCGGCTTGCGGGGCACGCCCGCCGTGACAATGACCACGTCGGCGCCGTCGATCACCTCATAGGAACAGCCGCCGGTGACTCTGGAATCGAAGCCTTCAACCGGGGAGGACTGGGCGATGTCCAGCGACTTGCCCTGAGGAATACCCTCGGCGATATCGAACATGGCGATGTCGCCCAGTTCCTTCAGACCCGCCAGATGGGCGAGCGTGCCGCCGATCTGACCGCTGCCCACAAGGGCGATCTTGCTGCGCGCCATGAGTGTCTCCTCATCTCTCCGCTCAAAGAACCCGGCCGGGCCGGGGGCATGGAAAGCCCGTTTTCCGGAACGCACGACGGGCCGAGGCTTCGGGCGCTCTGGTAACGCGAAAACCCGTCCCCCGCAAGGCGGCCCCGCGCCTTGTCCGCGCCCGCGAAAATGCCGGCTCCGGCGCCGACCCTAACCCTTCGGGGTATTTGACAGCGTTTACACCGCCGCCCAAGATGAAGCTTCTGTCATCGGGATGAGGCCGTTAACCATTCGACAAGACTTCCGGTGACCCAATCGGGTTCAGGGCGCGCCGATTCGCATCAGCGCCCGTTCCGGTGCGTAAGGGTTTCCCGGCCACAGTTCGGATGCAGAGGGCTGACAGGAGCGGTTTGCGCATTGGCGTTCTGCCATTTTGTGTGCACAATCGCCCGTCAGAATATACAAAGCGCCCTCGGGATGCGTTGACCGGGTGGCGGGTGTCAGTGGGAGTCGCGCCGGAACGGATTTGAGAACATTGGGGGCCTTCGGGTGCGTCGCGGCTGCGGCGAGCGTGCAATTCGAAAGGCCGATCCGCCGGCAAGGGGCAGTGAGTCGAAGACATGGACTTTGAAATCGGTCGGGCCGGAACCGCTGAGGCGGCAACCGGCGGAAGCCATGCGGCGCTGCGGAAACTCGGAAAATCCGTTCTGGGCGCTGCAGCCATCGCGGGACTGATTGCCGTTACGGCGCTTCCCGCTTCGGCGGAGGAAGCCCCTGCCCCGGCCGATACGCAGGAAGTTGCCGAAACCGTTCTGCCCTCGCTTGGGCGTCACATCCGCCGCGCCGCCCGTCTCCCCTTCAACGTCTCCCTCAAATTCGACGACAAGGACACCGCCGCAAAAGCCCGGCGGCCCAGCCTGGCGCGCTTCGTCCGCGCGCGCGGCCACGGCAGCGAAGCCACCACGGTGGACGGCTATGGCCCGGACCGGCTGGTGGAATCCCTGACCTTTCCCTCCGACGGACCGAACTCGAAGCCCACGGGCACGGCCATGGCGGACGTGAAGGACAACACCGAGGCCCTGGCCCCCGGGCTTTAGGACGCCGGCGGATCGACCAGCCTGCTGTCATTTCGGAAAACGCGAAAAAGGATGCGTTCATACCGGCGCGTC
>JBKHIN010000315.1:0-4002 GCA_046538635.1 Alphaproteobacteria bacterium | reverse complement strand
GTACGAGGCCGCCATCGCGGCCGCGCCCGGCCACGTCCCCGCATACAACAATCTGGGCACGGCGCTGGAAAAGCTGGGCCGGCTGGACCGTGCGGCGGAGGCTTTCCGGCGGGCGCTGGAGCGCATGCCGGATCACAGCGGCGCGCGGCTCAATCTGGGTACGGTGCTTTTGCGCATGGGCGATGCGAAAGGCGCGGAGCGGCAATTCGAGGCCGTGCTGGAGCGCGAGCCCTTCAATCGGCGCGCCGTCGCCTATCTCGCCGTCGCCCGCCAGGAAAGCGGCGCGCTTTCCCCCGCCGCCGCCCGCGCGGCGCTGGAGCCGCTGATCCACGAGGAATATCCCGGCTGCCCCGAAGCCTTCCCCACACTGAAGGAATTTCACGCCCGGCTGGCGGAGGAGCTTTACGCCCATCCCGCAAGGCGGCGCGATGTCAGCGGCACGGCCACCACCGGCGGGTACGACGCCCTGCGCCTGTTCGATCACGGCGCGCCCGCCCTCAACGCATTCGAAGATCTTCTGCGCGCCGCGATTGACCGCCATATCACCCGCCTGCCGCGCGAGGCGGGCCATCCCTTCCCGGGCCGGCGGCCGGACCGCTACGCCCTCGACATATGGGCGACCTTTCTCGAATCGGGCGGCTACCAGTTCCCGCACCTTCATCCCTCGGGCTGGATCAGCGGCGTCTATTACGTGCAGGTGCCGTCCTCCGTATCCGGAGGGTCCGGCGGGCATGAGGGCTGGATCGAGTTCAACCGGCCGGACGAAAGTTTCGGCTACACCTTCCGCCCGGAGACCATTCTGAAACGGCCTCAACCGGGCCTGTTGCTCCTCTTCCCCTCATACGCCTATCACCGCACCCTGCCTTTCGAAAGCGATACGGACCGGATCAGCATTGCCTTCGACGTGAAGCCCGCCGGGTGAGCGCGCGGGCGCCCCCATCGCGCACCGCGGCGGTTCCGCCTCGTTCGGGCGGCCTCCCTTCGTGAGGCTGTCGATCGAGGCTTCAGCCTTCTGACGGCTCTTTCTCTTCGACGGGCTTGTCGAGGATGGAGTCGGCGCTGCCTTCCCCGTCCCCGCTTTCGGCGTCGCCCGTCTCCGAGCCGCCCGCGCCCTCCGCGCCGTCCTTGTCTTCGCCGCTCTCGCCGGCGACGGCCAGGCCTGCCTCTTCCTTCAGCGATTTCAGGGTGGCGTTGTATTCACCGGCCACGGATTGCTGATACTCCACATTCTCGTTGTGGGCCTTGACCAGCTCCTTCATCGTTTCCTGGTCCCGGTCTTCGCGGGCTTTCGCCATCTGTACGGAGAGGCATTTCAAATATCTGTTGGAATCCTCGATGAAGCTTTCGATTTCCGGCTTCACCTCCTCCAGCAGTTCCTTGAGGCTGGTTTCCTCCGGTCCCGGCACCGCCGGGGCATAGGGTTCCATGCAGGACTGCTTGTTCGCGTCGTCCCAGTCATACTTCTTCGAAACGCCCTGGGCATGAGCGGCCGCCGTGACGCACAGTGCGGCGGCGGCGAGGATGAGCGCGCGTTTCATTCTGGTGTCCCCCTTACGGCCTGAACCCGGTGTCGGCGGGCAGTCTAGCAAAGCCCGGGCGGGCGCGCCAACGGCCCGTTCCGGCGCCGTGCCCTCCGCCGGCCGGGGGCGGGGCTTGCATTCGTCTTCCCCGCGCCGGACACTGCCGCCATAAGCGGCCGCCGGCGTAAAAAGGGCGTCCGCAGGCGTAACGGGAGGGTATGGCCATGCGGCACACGCAGCGGTCGATGGAGCCGGGGACTCAACTTCCGCCGATCCGGCGCACGATCCGGGGACTGGCCGTTCTGGCGGCGGCATTCCTGCTGGCCTCGTGCGGCGAGGAGGCCGGAACGGAGGAAAAGAAAGCGGCTGAAAAGGCCGCCCCGGCCGAAACGGGCACAGCGGCGGACGCCCGCAAGACGGGGGCGGATATCGACACGGCGCGCATCGCGGCCGCCGAAAAGGAACCGGAAAACTGGCTCGCCCACGGCCGCACCTATTCCGAGCAGCGCTTCTCCCCCCTCAAGCAGATCAACACGCAGACCGTCTCGAAACTGGGCCTCGCCTGGTATGCGGATCTGAACACCCAGCGCGGCGTCGAGGCCACGCCCATCGTCGTGGACGGGGTCATGTATGTCAGCGGGCCCTGGTCGGTGGTCTGGGCCTTCGATGCGCGCACGGGCGAGGAACTCTGGTTCTACGATCCCGAAGTGCCCAAGGCATGGGGCCAGAAGGCCTGCTGCGGCACGGTCAACCGGGGCGTCGCCGTTTATGAGGGCGATGTTTTCGTGGGCACGCTCGACGGCTATCTGGTCTCGCTGGACGCGGAAACGGGCAAGGAAAACTGGAAGATCAACACCATCGACCGGGAAAAGCCCTACACCATCACCGGCGCGCCGCGCGTGGTGAAGGGCAAGGTGCTCATCGGCAATGGCGGCGCGGAATACGGCGTGCGCGGCTATCTCTCCGCCTATGACGCGAAATCCGGCGATCTGGCCTGGCGCTTCTACACCGTGCCCGGCGACCCCGAAAAACCCGTCGAGCACGAGGAACTGAAGGAAGCGGCCAAAACCTGGGACCCGTCTTCCGAATACTGGAAGATCGGCGGCGGCGGCACGGTGTGGGATTCGCTCGCCTACGACCCGGAGCTGGACCTGCTCTATGTGGGCGTGGGCAACGGCTCCCCCTGGGCGCGCCATGTGCGCTCGCCCGGCGGCGGCGACAATCTCTTCCTGTCCTCCATCCTCGCCCTGCGCCCGGACACGGGCGAGATGGTCTGGCATTACCAGACCACGCCCGGCGACAACTGGGACTACACGGCCACCCAGCACATGATCCTCGCCGACATCGAGCTTTACGGCGAAACCCGCAAGGTGCTGATGCAGGCGCCCAAGAACGGCTTCTTCTACGTGCTGGACCGGGAGACGGGCGAACTTCTGAAGGCGGACAAATATGTCAAGGCCACCTGGGCCAGCCATGTGAACCTCGCCACCGGCCGCCCGGTGGAAACCGAAGCCGGTCAGTATGCGGAACGGCCCTCCCTCGTCTTCCCCTCGCCGCTGGGCGGGCACAACTGGCAGCCCATGGCGTATTCTCCGCAGACGAATCTTGTCTACATCCCGGCGATGGAAGCGCCCTCGCTGTACGAGCCCATGCAGCCGCAATTTCAGGAGTTCGAGGGCTGGTGGAACACGGGCACGCAGACCACCCTCACCACCGACGTGCCGCCCGAAATGATGAAAGGCCACGTCCTCGCCTGGGACCCGGTGCGCGGCAGGGCGGCCTGGGCCTTCCAGCATTGGGGCCACTGGAACGGCGGCATGCTGGCGACGGCCGGGGGCCTGGTCTTTCAGGGCGGCGGCGACGGGCTGATGCGCGCCTTCAACGCCGAAACCGGCGACATGCTGTGGAGCGCGCCCGCGCAGACGGGCATCATCGCCTCGCCCGTGACCTATGAGATCGACGGCCAGCAATATGTCACCATTGCCGCGGGCTGGGGCGGCGCCGGCGCGCTCACCTTCGGCCGCGCCTCCAGGGCGGCGGGCGTGCGCCACATAGGCCGTATCCTGACCTTCAAGCTGGGCGCCGACAAGCAGTTGCCGCCGTTGCCCGACGCCCCCGAAATCCCCGAACCGCCCGAGCCCTTCGGCACGCCGGAACAGGTGGAGCAGGGCAAGCTGCTCTATCACGGCTTCTGCGCCCAGTGCCACGGCATCGGCGTGGTGGGCGGCGGCGTCATCCCCGACCTGCGCCATTCCGAGCGGCAAGTGCATGAGCGCTGGAAGGAAATCGTGCTCGAGGGCGAACGCGCCGACGCCGGCATGGCGGGCTTCTCCCGCTGGCTGGGCGAGGCGGAAGCGCAGGCCATCCACGCCTATGTCGTCAAGCGCGCCAATGAGGGAGAAGTGCCGGGTACGGAGGAGTAATAGGGGGTAGATTCCATGGAGTCGGGCCGCTTCGCTTAACCTCCGAGCATGTTTGACAA
>JBKHIN010000314.1:0-4017 GCA_046538635.1 Alphaproteobacteria bacterium | reverse complement strand
CTGGGTTTCCTGTCGGAACCTCGCGGCGATACTTCCGGTTCGGTTGTCGAGGCCGTCGAGGGTCAGGAACAGGACGAAGACGCCCCCCTGCTGCCGACGGCCCCCCGAGACGAATCAGCGCCCGGTGAAGAGGGCGAATCGTCCGAACCGGACACATCACCCGAGCCGCCGGCTCCGGCAGAGCCGGAAGCGGAAAAGCCGCCGGCGCCGCCCGAGCCCCAATAAAAGCAAACAATTTCAGGACGTTCCGGACGACTCCCGTGATCCGGGTCGCGGCGGCGGAATGACGCGCGCGCGCATTTTCTTGCCGCCGCGATGCGCATGGCTGTAAAGTGAGGGTCCATGGCGCGGTATATTTTCATCACCGGCGGCGTGGTTTCCTCTCTCGGCAAGGGATTGGCCTCGGCGGCTCTCGGTGCGTTGCTGCAGGCACGCGGCTATCGCGTGCGCCTGCGCAAACTGGACCCCTATCTCAACGTCGATCCGGGGACGATGAACCCGTTCCAGCACGGGGAGGTTTACGTCACCGACGACGGCGCGGAGACCGATCTCGATCTCGGCCATTACGAACGCTTCACCGGCGTGCCCACCTCGCGCCGGGACAACATCACCACCGGGCGCATCTATCAGGACATTCTGACCCGGGAACGGCGCGGCGAGTATCTGGGCGCGACGGTGCAGGTGATTCCCCATGTCACCGACGCCATCAAGAATTTCGTCCTGGAGGGCAATGAGGGCGTCGATTTCGTGCTCTGCGAAATCGGCGGCACGGTGGGCGACATCGAGGGCCTGCCCTTCTTTGAAGCGATCCGTCAGCTCGGAAACGAATTGCCGCCGGGGCAGGCCATGTTCGTGCACCTGACGCTGGTTCCCTTCATCCCCAGTGCGGGCGAGCTGAAGACCAAGCCCACCCAGCATTCCGTCAAGGAGCTGCGCTCCATCGGCATCCAGCCCGACATGCTGCTGTGCCGTGCCGACCGGCCCATCCCGGAGGAGGAGCGCCGCAAGATCGCGCTGTTCTGCAATGTGCGGCCGGAGCGCGTCATCCAGGGGCTGGACGCGGAGTCCATTTACGACGTCCCCGAACGATATCACCGGGAGGGGTTCGACGCCCGGGTGCTGGATGTATTCGGCCTGGCGCCGGAGCGGGAGCCGGAGCTTGAAGGCTGGCGCGAGGTGGCGCGCCGCTACCGGCAGCCGGAAGGCGAGGTTACCATCGCGGTCGTGGGCAAATATGTAGGTCTCAAGGACGCCTATAAATCGCTGACGGAGGCGCTGGATCACGGCGGCATCGCCAACAAGGTGCGGGTGAATGTGGAGTGGCTCGATTCCACGCTCTTCGAGGAGGGCGAGCCGTCCCATCACCTGGAGGGCATTCACGGGGTGCTCGTGCCCGGCGGCTTCGGCAAGCGGGGCGCGGAGGGCAAGATCCGGGCCGCGAATTATGCGCGCACCCGGAAGATTCCCTATTTCGGAATTTGCTTCGGCATGCAGATGGCGGTGATCGAGGCGGCGCGCAACATGGCCCGGATCGAGGGCGCCTGTTCCACGGAATTCGGGCCATGCCCGGACCCCGTCGTCGGCCTGCTGACCGAATGGATGAAGGGCAATGAAGTGGAGCGGCGCGATGCGGAATCCGACAAGGGCGGGACCATGCGGCTGGGCGCCTATCCCGCGCTGCTCGAGGCGCGCAGCCTGGTTGCGAGCATTTACGGGAACACGCAGGTCGAGGAGCGTCACCGCCACCGCTACGAAGTGAACATGAACTACCGTGAACCGCTGGAGCGGGCAGGGCTCGTTTTCTCCGGCATCTCGCCCGACGGCATGCTGCCCGAGATCATCGAACTGCCCGGCCATCCCTGGTATGTGGGCGTGCAGTTCCACCCCGAACTGAAGTCCAAACCTTTCGAGCCCCACCCGCTGTTCGCCTCCTTTGTGGCGGCCGCCGTGCAGCAGGCGCGGCTGGTGTGATTCTCAAAGCGGCTTGCCACCGCTTTCGGCACCCGATAATCGTTGCGCGTCCGGGCACGGGCTCGGGGCGAAGCAGGGGCCGGATATGAAACCCAACGCCACAGTGAAGGCCGGTACGGCCGAGTTCGCCAATGACGGGCCGCTGACCCTGATCGCGGGGCCGTGCGCGCTGGAAAGCCGCGAGCATGCGCTGATGATGGCCGGCCGTCTGAAGGAAATGGCGGAGCGGCTGGGCATCGGCCTCGTCTACAAGACCTCCTTCGACAAGGCCAACCGCACCAGCCTCGGCTCGGCGCGGGGCGCGGGGCTGGAGGCCGCGCTGCCCGTCTTCCGCGAAATCCGGGAAACGCTGAACGTCCCTGTCCTGACGGATGTTCACGAGCCCGCCCAGTGCGCGGCCCTGAAGGGGGCCGTGGACGTGCTGCAGATCCCGGCCTTTCTGTGCCGCCAGACCGATCTTCTCGTGGCGGCGGCGGAAACGGAGCTCGTCGTCAACGTCAAGAAGGGCCAGTTCCTCGCCCCCTGGGACATGGCCAATGTGGTGGCCAAGGTGACGGGTGCGGGCAATCCGGACGTGCTGGTGACCGAGCGCGGCGTCAGCTTCGGCTACAACACCCTGGTCACCGACCTGCGCGCCCTGCCTGTACTGAAGGAAACCGGCGCCCCGGTGGTGTTCGACGCCACCCATTCCGTGCAGCAGCCGGGCGGACAGGGCACGGCGTCCGGCGGTCAGCGGGAATTCGTGCCCGTGCTCGCCCGCGCGGCGGTCGCCGTGGGCGTGGCCGCGGTGTTCATCGAAACGCATCAGGACCCGGACAGCGCCCCGTCGGACGGGCCCAACATGGTGCCCCTGGCGGAACTGGAGCCCCTCGTCGCCCGCCTGCAGGCATTTGATCGGCTGGCCAAGGCCGATTAAGGTTAGAAGCGAGGGAAGAGAAGAGAGGAGCGAGAACTAGAGTGAGAGGCAATTCCTCTCGCTTCTCGCTCCTCTCCCCTCGCTTCTCCAAACGGGGTAGAGGGATGAAAGTGCAGTTCAACGGCCGCGTGACGAGCTTCGGCGAGCTTGCCCTGGGATCGATCTTTCTGGTGGACATGTCCCAGACCAGCCAGTACTGCCTTAAGGTAGCGCCGCCGCCGGGAAACAACCGTAAGGACGCGGGGCTGGTGACGCTGCTGCCCGGCATTCGCGACTATGACGGGCTGCCGGGCTTCGTCGACGGCGCCTGGTTCCGCGGCGCGCCGGTGCTGGACCTCAGCGACCATCTCTATGTCGAACCCGTGATCAATCCGGCCAGCACCCGCTTCAGCCGCGAGGAACCGACCGAGGGCGTCGGCAATCTCCTCATCGCGGGTCACGTTCTCTATCTGAAAGCGCGCGTGGGCCGCCGGGGACCCGTCATGGCCGTCAACATGCGCACGGGCGAAACCGCGCCGCTGGAGGATGACTCCTTCCATTCTGCGGTCGAAGTGTCCGAATGGGACATCGTAGAGATCTCCGGCGGCTGAACTTCCGTTTACGCATTTCCCCTCCTGCCCGTTCGGTGCTGTGCCGCGCCATCGGTAAATCGTTTCTTTATGCATGAACGCGCATTGCCGTTCATGGCTGTTGCGAATGAGCGCGCGCCTGCCCCGGTTGAAGATCGCGGAAGGGTGCGGAACCTCCCCGGGCAATCCACGTTCGCTAGCCGAACATGCATTCGGTGACACGCGCACAGCGTTTCGAAGGAGATAACCATGAAGCACACCTGGCTTACGGCGACCGCTCTGGTGAGCATGCTCGCACTGAGCCCGGCCCTGGCGCAGCAGGGCCAGCAACAGCAGCCACCCCAGCAGCCGCAGCAACAGCAGCAGCCCCAGCAACAAAAGCAACAGCAGCAAAAGCAGCCGCGTACAGAGGCAGAGATTGAGAAAAGAGAGAAGGAGCTGGAACAGAGGGAAGAGGAGCTCGAAAAACAGAAGCGGCAGCTCGAAGAGAAACAGCTGGAGTTGCAGAAGCAGGAACAGGAATTGCTGGAGAAACAGAAACAACAGCCCGAGCAGCAACCG
>JBKHIN010000001.1:0-62867 GCA_046538635.1 Alphaproteobacteria bacterium | reverse complement strand
CCCGGAACCTTCGCGGGCAGCGCCTGAAGGCCTTGAGGGAACGGGCCCGGGCCGGTTTCAGAGGGCAGCGCGGTGCATCAAGGCCGCGTTAGGCATTATGGTGATTATCACTTGAACCGTCTTCAGCATTGGCTAGGCTGAGCCGGGTCCGCCCGGATACGGGCCTTTTCCGTAACCCGCGGACCGGGAGGAAACGGCGCCGCCGGAATCAAAGCAGGGGCGCGGTCCGTGTGAACGGCACGGGGAGTCAGACAATCCGGTTCCGCATGCCAGGTAGCGGATACCGGAAATGCGATTTGTGCCAGCCGGCGAGGCCGGTGAGGAAGCGGCAGGGCATATGGTTTTCGTAACAGAAAGGCCGGAAAATCGGACCGGAATGTTCCGTGCACGAGCGGGAAGGACAACCGCACAATCATGAGCATGGACACCTTGACGGGCGGAGGCGGTCCGGCGAACCCCAATCCGCCGCCGCGCGAGGCATTCGCCCCGAATGGTCCGCCGATCGCCGCATCCGGATCGCTGGAAGTCCGGCTTGCCTTCGATCCGTCGGACATCGAGGCCTCCCAGGCGCTGCGCTACCACGTCTTCTACGAGGAAATGGCGGCGCAGGCGTCGGACGAGGTCCGCGCTGCGGGCCGCGACTTCGATCGGTTCGATCCCATCTGCGATCATTTGCTGGTGCTGGACACGTCGGCCCCGCCGCGGCCCGATGGCCGGCCCGCCGTGGTGGGCACCTACCGCTTGTTGCGTCAGGAAGTGGCGGAACAGAATTTCGGCTTTTATTCGGCATCCGAATACGAGATTCAGCCGCTGCTGGACCGGGCCGACAAGGGCTTGCGCTTTCTGGAACTGGGCCGTTCCTGCACACACAGGGACTACCGCTCCAAGCCCACCATCGAACTGCTCTGGCACGGTATCATGGGCTATCTCACCCATTACCGCCTCGACGTGATGTTCGGCTGCGCCTCGTTCGAGGGAACGGATCCGGATGCGCTGGCGCTGCCGCTTTCGTTCCTGCACCATTATTGTTCCGCGCCGCCGGAGTGGAACGTGCGCGCTCTCGACCATCTCTATGTGGGGATGAACCGGCGGCCCAAGGACGAGATCGGCACACGGGAAGGGTTTCGCGCCCTGCCGCCCCTGATCCGCGGTTATGTGCGGGCGGGAGCCTATATCGGCGAGGGCGCCGTTATCGACTGGCAGTTCAATACCACGGATGTGATGATCGTCTTCCCCGTCTCCCGGATCGACCCCCGCTACTTCACCCGCTTCAGCCGCAAGTAGGATCGGACCGTTACCGGAGGGGATAGGATATTCCGGCCGCACGGGGTTGATTGTCTTCCCAATACCAACGACGGAATATTCGGATCGGCGGTTGATTGGGCCGCCGTTGATCAGCCGCAGCGGCGGAATTCGATGTTGCGGCCATATTCCTTGCCCCTGGTGCCCGAGAACGGAACCTGGGGATCTGCGGTGTCCGGCACGTAATAAATCTGCGAAACATAGATGAGGTTGCCACCGGGTCCCTTGCGGAATTTGTCCAGGCGCGCCCAAGTATGGTCGCTATGTTTACTTTTCTCGGTCACGCCCCAGACTTCGACGGTCGATTCCCCGGATCGCAGATGGCGTTTTCCTTTTGAGAAGTATTTCGAGGCGCGCTTCCCGTTTTTCGAAGGTTTCCATTGAAAGCGGGCAAGGCGCACGGTCTCACGGTCCAGAAACCGGATCCGGACATTGTTCTCGGACCCGTCTTCGCCGGTACTGCACCAGGCGCCGCTCAGCCAGCCGAATTGCGAGTATTTCGCGGCAATCGCGGCGTGGTTCTCCCTGCGGGCGTCGGCGAGTTCCGCGCGCCAGTTTTTCCGGGTTTTCGCGGCCGTCTGCGTGGCGAACCATTTGTTCCGGCGTATGGCGTCCCGCCTTTGCTCCCTATCCGCGCGCCGCTCATTGTACTTGTCGCACTTGTACTGGGTGCCGCCATGGGCTTCATGGCATGCCGCCAGGTGTTCAAACCGGCTGAAGCATCCGGAAACGGACATTGCCCCCATCGCTGCCAGCAGAACCATACAAGGCGTTTGGACCCGCATCATTCCCCTCCCATACGTGATTTGCGCGAGTTTCCCGCACGGCGGCGCGTGGGTCAACCGCACCGTCGCATCGGATGCATAGGGCCTGCCGGAAGTGGTTTTTGAGGGCCGCCGGGCAATCCCTCAGCACGGCCCGTCTTCGCTGATGTCGAAGGCGGCCAGCGCGGCGATGTTCACCAGTTCCGACACCGGGGCGTTCAGCGAGGAAATCTGCACGGACTGCTTCGTACCCACCAGCAGCGGGCCCAGCACCGTGCAGCCGCCCATCATCTGAAGCAGCTTGGTGCCGATGGACGCCGAGTGAATGGCCGGCATCACCAGCACGTTGGCGGGCCCGGTCAGGCGCATGAAGGGGTAGGTACGCTTGGCGTCCGGATTGAGGGCCACGTCTACGGCCATTTCGCCGTCATACTCGAAATCCACCTTGCGCTCGTCGAGAATGCGCACCGCCTCGCGCACCTTCTCGGCGCGTTCCCCCTGCGGGTGGCCGAAGGTGGAGTAGGAAAGCAGCGCCACACGCGGCTCGTAGCCGAACCGCCTCGCCACACAGGCGGTTTCCTCGGCGATGTCGGCGAGTTCGCTTGCCGTCGGCATTTCCGTCACTGTGGTGTCGGCGACGAACACCGTCCGCCCGCGCGAGAGGATGACGGAAACGCCGATCACGCGCTGGCCCGGGCGCGGGTCGATCACGCGGCTGATATCGCGCAGCGCAATGGAGTAGTTGCGCGTGACCCCGGTGACCATGGCGTCGGCATGTCCGGCGACTACCATGCTGGCGGCAAAGATATTGCGGTCCTGATTGACCAGCCGCTGGGCGTCGCGGAGCAGGAAGCCCCGCCGCTGAAGCCGCTTATAGACCATGTCCGTGTACTGCTGGTTGTGCCTGGACAGCCGCGCGTTGTGGATCTCGAGGCCCGGATCCGGGTCGGCGCCGATGCGCTTCATGGTTTCGCGGATCAGGTTCTCGCGCCCCACCAGAATGGCCTGCCCCAGGCCCACATTCTGATAGGCGATGGCGGCGCGGATCACGGCCTCCTCCTCGCCCTCGGCGAACACGACCCGGCGGGGTTCCGCCCGCACCCGGTCGATCACCAGTTGCAGCAGGCTGGCCGACGGATCCAGGCGCGCCTTCAACTCGTCCTGATAGCGCTTCATGTCCACGATGGGCTTGCGCGCAACGCCGGAGCCGATGGCGGCCTTGGCGACGGCGGGCGGGACATGGGAAATCAGCCGGGGGTCGAACGGCACGGGAATGATATATCCCGGCCCGTAGGACGGCCGTGTGCCCTGATAGGCGACCGCCACTTCGTCGGGTACATCCTCGCGCGCCAGTTCGGCCAGCGCATAGGCCGCCGCGATCTTCATTTCGTCGTTGATGGTGGTGGCCCGCACGTCCAGCGCGCCCCGGAAAATGTAGGGGAAGCCCAGAACGTTGTTGACCTGGTTGGGATAGTCCGAGCGCCCCGTGGCGACGATGGCGTCGGGGCGCACCTCGGTCACCTCCTCCGGCATGATTTCCGGGTCCGGGTTCGCCATCGCGAAGATGATCGGCCGGTCGGCCATGGAGCGGACCATCTCCGTCGTCACCGCGCCTTTCACGGAGAGGCCGATGAAGATGTCGGCGTCCCTGAGCGCGTCCTCCAGCGAGCGGCATTCCGTGGGCGCCGCGTGGGCCGACTTCCACTGGTTCATGTTGTCGGTGCGGCCCTGAAAGATCACGCCCTTGGAATCACACAGAATGGCGTTGCCGGGGGGCATGCCCATGGCCTTGAGCAGTTCGAGCGTGGCGATGCCCGCTGCCCCCGCGCCATTGACGACCACTTTCGTATTGCGCAGCGAGCGGCCGGTGAGATCGAGCGCATTGATGATCCCGGCCACCGTGATGATCGCCGTGCCATGCTGGTCGTCATGGAAGACGGGAATGTTGAGCCGTTCGCGAAGGCGCTGTTCGATGATGAAGCATTCCGGCGCCTTGATGTCCTCCAGATTGATGCCGCCGAAAGACGGTCCCAGATGACGCACCGTCTCCACGAAGCCGTCCACGTCTTCCGTGTCCACCTCCAGATCGATGGCGTCCACGTCCGCGAAACGCTTGAACAGGACCGCTTTGCCCTCCATGACCGGCTTGGAGGCCAGCGCGCCCAGATTGCCCAGGCCCAGAATGGCCGTGCCGTTGGAAACCACGGCCACCATGTTGCCCTTGGAGGTATAGTCGTAAGCGCGGTCGGGGTCGTTTGCGATAATGTTGACGGGTGCGGCGACGCCCGGAGAATAGGCGAGACTCAGGTCACGCTGGGTGGTCATGGGTTTGGTGGGCGTAATCTCCAGCTTCCCCGGCTTGCCGTTGCTGTGAAAGGCGAGGGCTTCCTCGTCGGTGTAGGACTTGCGTTCCTGTGTGGTCATGGCGCCCTCGCTGCCGGGAGATGCTCGTACTGCCCGGGGGTTGGTCCCGGACCGGGCATGCCCGGAGAGTTGTGATCCCGTGCCCGTGGTGATAGCCGGTGTGATCTTGCGCGGGCGGGCGCAAGGTGATGCACGTCCCTGCCCGCCACACGGCTCGTTTGGAATCAGTTCGTTTCGGTAATACGCCGGTTCCCATGACGTCAACACAGACCGCACCGTCCGATGCCCTCAGCGGGCCCGCAGGTAGCGCGCGCGCCACGCCGCCGGACGCCACGCCCATGATGGCGCAATATCTGGAGATCAAGGCGGACCATCCGGGCTATCTGCTGTTCTACCGCATGGGCGACTTTTACGAACTCTTCTTCGACGATGCGGAGAAGGCGGCCGAAGCGCTTTCGATCACCCTCACCAAACGCGGCAAGCACCGGGGCGAGGACATTCCCATGGCGGGCGTGCCCGTCCATTCGGCGGAGTCCTATCTTGAGCAGTTGATCCGCAAGGGCTTCAAGGTCGCCGTATGCGAGCAGACGGAGGACCCGGCGGCGGCGAAGAAGCGCGGCTCCAAGGCGGTGGTGAAACGCGAGGTCGTGCGCCTTGTTACCGCCGGGACGCTTACGGAAGACACGCTGCTTGACGCACGGGCCCATTCCTATCTGGCGGCCGTGGCGCAAGCCCGCGGCGTTTTCGGACTGGCATGGCTCGACATGTCAACAGGTGAGTTTCGGGTCACCGGGACGGACGCGCAGGGGCTTGCGGCCGGCATTGCGCGGCTTGGGCCCGCCGAGGTGCTGGCGCCCGACCGGCTGCTGGAACACCCGGATCTGGAGCCGCTCTGGCGGGATCTCGGTCCCGCCCTCACCGTGCAGCCCGCCGTCAAGTTCGCCAGCGAAGCGGGCGCCCGGCGGCTGAAGGAAATTTACGGTGTCGAGGCGCTCGACGCGTTCGGCGAGTTCGGCCGGGCGGAACTGGCGGCGGCGGGCGCGGCAGTCGATTATGTCTCGCTTACCCAGAAGGGCCGTTTGCCCGCGCTCAAGCCGCCCGCGCGCGAGGCGCCGGGCGCCGCCATGGCCATCGATGCGGCCACGCGCGCAAATCTCGAACTCGTCCGCACTCTGAGCGGCGACCGTCAGGGATCGCTGCTCCATGCCATTGACCGCACGGTTACCGGCGCGGGCGCGCGCGAACTGGCGGCGCGGCTGGCAAGCCCGCTGACAGATGCCGCCGCCGTCAACGGCCGTCTCGACGCCGTACAGTGGCTGCAGGAACACGGAACCGTGCGTTCCGATGTCCGCGAAGCCCTGAAGCAGGCGCCGGACATGGCCCGGGCGCTGGGGCGGCTGTCGCTGGGACGCGGCGGCCCGCGCGATCTGGCGGCCATTCGCGACGGGCTGGATGCATCCGCCGAACTGCGTGACCTGCTGTACAGGGACGGGGGGGCGCTCTCCCCGCTGCCGGAGGAACTGGCGCAGGGGCTCAACGTGCTGGGCGGATGGCAGCAACCACTCACGGACACGCTGCGCGCTGCGCTGAAGGACGATCTGCCGCTCATGGCGCGCGACGGGGGCTTTATCGCGGAGGGTTACTGCGAAGCGCTGGACGAGGCGCGCCGCCTGCGCGACGACAGCCGCCGCATCATTGCCGGGCTACAGTCGAAATATCAGGAATCCGCTGAAATTCGTACCCTGAAGGTGCGGCATAACCATGTGCTGGGCTATTTCGTGGAGGTCAGCGCCGCGAACGGCAAGAAGCTGATGGAGCCGCCGCTGGACGCGACCTTCATCCACCGTCAGACGCTCGCCAATGCCATGCGCTTCACGACGTCCGAACTGGCCGATCTCGACCGCCGCATTTCGCAGGCAGGCGCGCGGGCGCAGGCGCTGGAGATGGAGCTTTTCGAGGAATTGCGCGGAGCCGTTACGGACCATGCGGAGCAAATTTCGGGCGCGGCGGAAGCGCTCGCCGCCATCGATGTGCATGCGGGGCTGGCGGAACTGGCGGAGCGGGAATCCTATACCCGCCCGGTGGTTGATGACGGCACCGAGTTCGTCGTGCGCGGCGGACGGCACGCGGTGGTCGATCAGGCCCTGAAAGGGCGCGGGGAGAATTTCGTCGCCAATGACTGCGCGCTCGACGCGCAACCCGGGCCCGGCAGCGAGACGGCGCGGCTGTGGCTGGTCACCGGGCCCAACATGGCGGGCAAGTCGACCTTTCTGCGCCAGAACGCGTTGATTGCCGTGCTGGCGCAGATGGGGTCCTTCGTCCCGGCGCGCGAGGCGCGCCTCGGCATTGTCGACCGGCTGTTCAGCCGCGTGGGCGCGGCGGACGATCTGGCGCGCGGGCGCTCCACCTTCATGGTGGAGATGGTGGAGACGGCGGCCATTCTGAATCAGGCGGGGCCGCGCGCCTTCGTCATTCTGGACGAAATCGGCCGGGGTACGGCCACCTTCGACGGGCTTTCCATCGCCTGGGGCACGCTGGAGCATCTGCACGAGGTGAACCGCTGCCGGGGCCTGTTCGCGACCCACTATCATGAATTGACGGCGCTGGCGCGAACATTGCCCAACCTTGCGCCGGTCACCATGTCCGTGAAGGAATGGAAGGGCGAGGTGATCTTTCTGCACGAGGTGAAGCCCGGTGCGGCCGACCGTTCCTACGGCATTCAGGTGGCCCGGCTGGCGGGCCTGCCCAAGGCTGTGGTGACGCGCGCCCATGATGTGCTCGAGCAGCTCGAACAGGGTCACGGCAAGACGCGCATGGAAATCGCCATCGACGATCTGCCGCTGTTCGCGGCCG
Source organism: Alphaproteobacteria bacterium (assembly GCA_046538635.1). Lineage (GTDB taxonomy): Bacteria > Pseudomonadota > Alphaproteobacteria > JAJFIK01 > JAJFIK01 > JBKHIN01. The sequence goes on along the minus strand of JBKHIN010000001.1, from coordinate 55,584 downwards.
CCGATGCGCCGGCGTCCGCCTCTACGGAGAGTGCAGTGGAGCAGGCGTTGCAGGAGGTCCATCCCGACAGTCTGAGCCCGCGTGAAGCCCTCGATCTCGTCTACCGGCTGAAAGCGCTGCTGGGCGATGACGGATAACCGCCCGGCAGCGGGGCAAGGCGGAAGCCATGAAACAGGACATCGGCACCGGCGGCGTGCTCATCGATCCGGCCATCCTGCAGGACCGGCTGGCGGCCGTGGCGCGCGAGCCGGCGCTGGACGCGGCGGGACGTCAGGCCGCCGCGCTCGACCTCCTGAAACAGGCGGACCGCGACGGTCTCGATGAAGCCGCCGCCCGCCTTGCCGACGGCGCGCCGGGGCTGGGGGTCGCGCAGTCCATCTGCGCGCTGCGCGACGCGGTCATCGGGGCGGCCTTCGATTTCGTGATCGATTGCCTGCACCCCAGGGCACGAGGAAAACTGGCGCTGGCGGCGGTGGGCGGTTACGGGCGCGGCACGCTGGCCCATCATTCCGACATCGACCTTCTGTTTCTGGTGCCGCCGAAAGCGCCCGGCGCGGTGCTGCGGGCCGTGGAAGCCGTGCTCTATCTGCTCTGGGACATGGGGCTGAAGGTCGGCCACGCCACGCGCACCGTGGATGAGGGGATCGAACTCGCCCGCGCCGACATGACCATCCGGACCACCTTGCTCGAAATGCGCTGCATTGCCGGCGAACTCACTCTTTATACGGAACTGTCATCGCGTTACTGGGAAGAGGTGGCCGAGGGCACGGGGGCGGAGTTCGTGGCCGCCAAGCTGGACGAGCGCGATCTGCGCCATGTGCGCACGGGCCAGTCGCGCTATCTGGTCGAGCCCAATGTGAAGGACGGCAAGGGCGGCTTTCGCGACCTGCATACGCTCTACTGGATCGCCAAATATGTGTACCGCGCCGAGAATGCCTCGGCGCTCGTCGATCTGGACGTCCTGAGCCCGCAGGAGTTCCGCACCTTTCAGCGGGCGGAGGCGTTCCTGTGGGACGTGCGCTGCCATCTGCACGCCTATACCGGCCGTGCGGAGGACCGGCTGACTTTCGACCTTCAGCCCGAGATCGCGCGGCGTCTGGGTTATGCCGACCGGGGCGCGGTCAAGGGCGTTGAAGCCTTCATGAAGAATTATTTTCTGGTGGCGCGCGATGTGGGCGTGCTCACGCGCATCATCGCTGCGGCGCTGGAGCTTGAACGGCGCAAGAGCGTGCCGGGGCGCTGGCGTGTCTTCGGCCCCAGCGAGGCGACGTTCGGCAGCACGCCCGGCTTCGTCGTCCATCACGGGCGCCTGTCCATCGAACATGACCGTGTACTGAGCGACGATCCGGTGAATGTCCTGCGCCTCGTATGGCTGGCCGATCGGGAAGGGCTGTACATCAATCCCAACGCCTACCGGCTGGCCATCGAGGCCTCGGCCCGCATCGGTGATGACGTACGGAACGATCCGGAAGCCAACCGCCTGTTTCTGGAGGTCCTCACCTCACGGAACGACCCGGAGCGCAGTCTGAGGCGGCTTAACGAAATGGGCGCGCTGGGGCTGTTCATACCGGAATTCGCAGGTGTCGTCGGCCGCATGCAGTTCAACATGTATCATCACTATACGGTGGACGAGCATTTGATCCGTGCCGTGGGCCATCTTTCCCGTTTCGAGAAGGGGGCCTTGCGGACAAGCTTTCCCGTTGCCGATACCATTGCGCGGGGCTTGCGCGCGCGCAAGCCGCTCTATCTCGCGGCGCTGTTCCACGACGCCGCCAAGGGCCGCCCGGGCGACCACTGGATCGTCGGCGAGCAGATCATGCGCGAACTCGGTCCCCGGCTAGGCCTCACGGCCGCGGAAACCGGTCTCGCCGCCTGGTTGATCCGCCATCACATGATCATGAGCGACACGGCCCAGCGCCGCGATATCTACGACGAACGCACTTCCCGGCAGTTCGCCGAAATCGTGCAGACGCCCGCGCGCCTGCGCCTGCTGTTGTTGCTGACCGTGACCGACATGCACGCCGTCGGCCCCGGAATCTGGACGGACTGGAAGCGGCAGTTGCTGCAGAACCTCTATGAGGAGACCCTGCCGCTGCTCGGGGGCGAGCATGCTGCCCCCGCCCGCGCCGCGCGGGTTGCCAAGGTCAAGGACCGCGTCGCCGCACGACTCGGCGGCTGGGCGGCGGCCGAGCGCGACCCGGTCATGCAGCGTTTCGGCGACGCCTACTGGTTCTCTCTGGATGAGGACACGCTGGTGCGAAACGCCGCGCTGGTGCGCGCCGCCGATGCGGAAATCGTTTCGGGCGGCTTGCCGGTGCTCACCGAGGTCCGGCAGCCGGAAGACCGCCCTCTGATGCAGGTCACCGTGGTGACCCGCGACCGGCGCGGCCTGTTCGCTGATCTTACCGGCGCGCTGGCGGGGACGGGCGCGGCCATCATGGACGCCAAGGTGTTCACCGCCCCCGACGGGCTCGTGCTTGACGTGTTCTGGGTGTCCGGCCTTGATGCCGCCGTCGATGGCGCGCGGCTGAAAGCGCGCCTGCTGGCAGCCGTGCGCGAAGGCAAGGCGTTCACGCCGGCCCGTCCTCCGCCCATGATGGGCCGGAGGCTGAAGGCCTTCACCGTGCCGCCCGAGGTGAGCGTGGACAACGAAGCCTCGGCCGTCTTTACCGTGATCGAGGTGGCGGGCCGCGACCGGCCGGGGCTGCTGCACGATCTCAGCGCCGCCCTGCGCGATCTGAAACTCTCCATCGGCTCGGCCCATGTGGCCACCTATGGCGAGCGCGCGGTGGACGTGTTCTACGTCAAGGGCCCGGCGGGGCTGAAAGTCACCGGGGAGGCGCGCATCGCGGAGATCGAACAGCGGCTGGAGGAGGTGCTGGAGGGCTAAGTTTATGCGCCGTGAGAAGAAGGCTGCGGGTGAGCAAGTGCTGCGGGAAAAGCGCCGTGAAACCAAAGAAGCCACCACAGCAAAGCATAATACTTCGGTGGAGCGTAGGCAGCAGTGGGCAGTTGTCCTTTGGCAAGTGCTTTGATCATGAGGGCATTCAGGCGGCTGTCGCTGTTCCCCCTGCCCTGAAGGCCCGGGATTTGCTATGTCCGGTTCTCGTCATAAAAGCGGGGGCGTGAGGGCGCGCATCTGCGGGGAGCGGGGAAGGACATGAATCTGGTCAAGGCCACGGCTACCGTCGGCGGCATGACGCTCATCAGCCGCGTGCTGGGCTTCGTGCGCGATGTCCTGATGGCGGGCCTGCTCGGCACCGGGCCGGTGGCAGACGCCTTTGCCGTCGCCTTCCGCTTTCCCAACCTGTTCCGCCGCTTTTTCGCCGAAGGGGCGTTCAACGCCGCCTTCGTGCCGCTGTTCGCCAAGCGCATGGAGGCGGAAGGAGGAGAGGCCGCGCGCGCCTTCGCGGATGAGGCCATGTCGGGCCTTGTCACCGTGCTGCTGACGCTGACCGCCCTCGCGCTCGTTTTCATGCCTGCCCTCATGGTTCTGATGGCGCCGGGCTTTCTGTTCGAGCCGGGCGAGGAGGTCAGTCTCATCGGTGCGGCGGAGCGGCTCGCCCAGGGCACATGGCCGGAAAAATTCGGCCTCGCGGTGCATTTCACGCGCATCGCCTTTCCTTATCTTCTGTTCGTATCCCTGGTGGCGCTGCTCTCCGGCATCCTTAATTCCACGGGCCGCTTCGCGCTCGCCGCCGCGGCGCCCGTGCTGCTCAATATCATCCTCATCTCGGCCATGCTTTTCGTGGCCCCCCACACTCCCACGCCCGGCCACGCGCTGGTGTGGGGCGTGGCGTTCGCCGGCATCGCGCAGTTCCTGGTGCTGGTGTGGGCCTGCGCCCGTGTCGGTCTGCTGCCTCGCCTGCGCGTGCCGCGCCTGACGCCGGGCGTGAAGCGGCTGGTCGCGCTGGGCATTCCCGGCATTCTCGCGGGCGGCATCACCCAGATCAATCTGGTGATCGGCCAGATCATCGCTTCGCTGGAGGACGGGGCCATCGCCATCCTCTATTACGCCGACCGGCTCTATCAGCTTCCCCTCGGCCTTGTGGGCGTGGCCATGGGTGTGGTGCTGCTGCCGGATCTCTCGCGCCGCCTGCGCGGCGGCAATGAGGAAGGCGCGCTCTGGGCCCAGAACCGGGCATTTGAACTGTCCATGCTGCTCACCTTGCCCGCCGCCGTGGCGCTCGCCGTGGTGGGCCTGCCCATCATCCGGGTCCTGATCGAGGGCATTGCGGGCGAGGTCTTCGCCACCAGCCGGTTCACGGCGGAGGACAGTGTGAATACTGCCCGCGCCCTCGCCGCCTTCGCCTGGGGCCTGCCCGCCTTCGTGCTCATCAAGGTGCTGCAGCCGGGCTTTTTCGCGCGCGAAGATACGCGCACGCCCATGTATTACGCCGGTGCGCAGACCATCGTGAATGTGGGGCTGAGCCTCTTCCTCTTCTTCCGGATCGGCTTTGTGGGCATTGCCATTGCCACCTCTGTCGGGGCCTGGGCGAATGCCCTGCTGCTGGGCATGACGCTGTGGCGCCGGGGATACATGAAGACCGACGCCCGCCTGCGCCGCCGGCTGCCACGTATTGGTCTCGCCAGCCTCCTGATGGGCGTGGCGCTCGCAGGCCTGCACCGCCTTCTCATGCCCTGGTTCGATGACGGGCTGGCGATGCAGGTCACGGCGCTTGCGGTGCTGGTTCTGGGCGGCATGGCGGTCTTCGGCCTGTGCATTCAGGTGACCGGCGGCGGCCGGATTCAGGACCTGCGCGCGGCCCTGCGGCGGCCGTAGGGCTTGACGGCGGCGCGCGGCTGGGCTTTTTCACAGGCTTAATCCGAAGATCGGAACACACGATGTCAGAAACGCAAGACAATCCGGCGCAGGACACAGTCGCCTATCGCGGACCCGAGCGTGTCTTTTCGGGTATCCAGCCATCGGGCAACCTCCATCTCGGCAATTACCTGGGCGCCATCAAACGCTTTGTCGAACTGAAGGAACGGCGCGAATGCATCTATTGCGTCGTGGACATGCACGCCATCACGATCTGGCAGGAGCCGGAAGCCCTGACCCGGAACATCCGCGAGCTGACGGCGGCCTATCTCGCCTGCGGGCTCGACCCGCAGCGCAGCATCCTGTTCAACCAGTCTCAGGTTCCCGAACATGCGGAGCTGGCCTGGGTGTTCAACTGCGTGGCGCGCATGGGCTGGATGCAGCGCATGACCCAGTTCAAGGAAAAGTCCGGCAAGCACAAGGAGCGCGTCTCGCTGGGCCTGTTCGCCTATCCCGCCCTCATGGCTGCCGACATTCTGGCCTACAAGGCGACCCATGTGCCCGTGGGCGAGGACCAGAAGCAGCATGTGGAACTGTCGCGGGACATCGCGCTCAAATTCAACAATGATTACAACGTCCCCGGATTTTTCCCGCTGCCCGAACCGGTGATCGAAGGTCCGGCCATGCGGGTGATGAGCCTGCGCGACGGGACGAAGAAGATGTCCAAGTCGGACGAGTCCGACTATTCGCGCATCAATCTGACGGATGACGCCGACACCATCGCACTCAAGATCCGCAAGGCCCGCACCGACCCGGAGCCGCTGCCCGGTCATGCGAAGGAACTGGAAGACCGGCCCGAGGCGCGCAATCTGGTGAACATCTATGCGGCGCTGGCAGGCGAGGAAGTGATCGCCGTGCTCGACCGCTTCGAGGGCGCGCCCTTTTCCAAATTCAAGGAGGATCTGACGGAACTTGCCGTCACCGAACTCGGTCCCGTGGCCGATGGCGTGCGCCGCCTGATGGCCGATCCCTCGGAGATCGACCGGGTCCTCGGTGACGGAGCCGAACGTGCGCGCGCCATTGCGGCGCCGGTCATGAACGAGGTCAAGCATATTGTCGGTTTCGTGAGCCCGGACGGCGTCAAGTCAGCGCCCCGACCGGGCGTGCGCCTGGGCTGATCGCCGGCGGCATTTTCCCTTGCGTTTGCCGGGGCAGGGGCGGAATTTCGCTTGATGCGCGAACAGGACACACGCCCTTGCCGCGGCGGCAGGGCGCTGGCAGCATGGACCGATGACAACCAAGGCTACTCCAGACGCCGGATCGAATAAGGACGTGGCCGGTTCCGCCCGGGGCCGCTCCAACTTTCGCAAATTTCTGGTGGTTGCCGACACGTCGCCGGAGGCCCGTCTGGCGGTGCATTTCGCGAGCCGCCGGGCGCTCGCCACCAATGCGCGGGTAACCCTGCTCAGCGTGCTGAGCCCGGCCGACTTCCAGCACTGGATGACCGTGGGCGAATTGATGCGCGAGGAAGCGCGCCAGGATGCGGAATCCGCGCTTCACGATCTGGCGGGGGAGGTCAACCGGCTCAGCAGTCTGTTTCCGGAACTGGTGATCAAGGAAGGCACCGCGCAGGAGGCTGTCACCGAACTGATCGAGGAAGACCCGGACATTCGCATCATGGTGCTGGGCGCCTCCAGCCACAAGGAGGGGCCGGGGCCGCTGGTGACTGCAGCGGCGAACTGCGCCTTTCCGATCCCCGTGACCATCGTGCCCGGCAATCTGACGCCGGCGGACATCGAGGAGCTGGCATGACGGACGGCGGCGTTCCCGGTCTCGGACGGCGCATCGGCGCCTCGCTGGCGTTCGGGTTCCTGAGCGTGTTCGGCTTTGCCGTCATGGCGCAGGCTGCCGTCGATTTCATGAATTACGTGCTCGGCGTGCCCATGAAATTTCTGCTGCCCTTTGGGCTCGCGCGCGCTCACCTCACTCCGGGCGTGCTCGCCGATGTGGCGGGCGGGCTGGCGATGGTGTCGCTCGCGGTCAGCGTGCTGTTCTTCGTGCTCATTCAGCGCCAGACCCGCCTCAGGCAGCGCCGCTTCTGGCGGGACGACGGGGAGTAGGGGATCTCGGCTTCCGGCCGCCGGACTCGCGGTTGTCCGCAGCGCGCGTTATGGTCCGGCTCATCGGCAGGGGCTGCGGGCGAGGTCGGGGAGATGGCGCAAGCGCACAGGCGGGACTGGAATCTCTATTGGCGCCGCGCCGGCAATGTGCCTGTGTTCGGCCAGTTCACGAAGAACGGCGACTCCCTGCGTATATTCTGGGCGGAGTATCTTGCGCAGGCACTGGCCGATCCCGAACGGAACCGTGTGCTGGACATGGCATGCGGTTCCGGCGCCGTTTCGACGGTCGCAGCCGATGTGGCCGAAAGGGCGGACTCCGGTATCCAGCTTTTCTGTCTGGACTATTCCGGGGACGCCGTAACGGATTTGCGGCGGCGCATGCCGCAGGTCGGGGCTGTCGCTTCGGATGCCGGCGCAGCACCCTTCGCCGGCGGGGCCTTCGATGTGGTCGCCAGCCAGTTCGGCCTGGAATATGCCGGTCCCGCAGCCTTCGTCGAAGCTGCCCGTCTGACCGCGGCGAATGGCGTCCTGTGCGCGATCTGCCATCTCGGCAGCGGGCCCATCCACCGGGAATGTCTCGATAATCTGGATACGGTCGAAACCGTTCTCGGCTGCCGGTTCCTTCCCCTGGCGAAATCCGCATTCGACGCCCTGTTCGCATTGGACCGCGGAGACGGATCGGCGCAGGCCGCTCAGGAGGCGCACAGGGCGCTCACGGAAGCCGCTGCGACCATGCGCAGGCTGATCGAAACAAAGGGCGCTCAGGCGGCCAGCGGCACGCCCGCGCGGCTGTTCCAGGACGTGGGCTACATGTACAACCAGCGGCGCAAGTTCGTTCCCAGGCAGGTTTTCGAATGGATCGATCTCATGAGCGGCGAGGTGACCGCCTATGCCGGGCGGATGCGGGCCATGTCCCAAGCCGCGCTCGATGAAGCCGCCATCGGCGACATTCGCCGTTCCCTGATCAGCGCCGGCCTGAGCGTCGATGAGCCGCAAAAACTCGGCCTTGGGCCGGACGCGGAGCCCGGCGCATGGGTCCTGAAGGCGGCGCGTTGATGCGCAGGCCGCAGCGCCGCCTCATCCGTCCAGTGTGAACAGTTCCTTGGGCTCGCGGACGCCGCGCAGACAATGCCGGCCGAGGGAACGCAGGCCCACCGTGCATTCGAGCCCGGCGAAGGCCTGCGTGGTGATGACCGAAACACCCAGTTCCTTGCACAGCGCTTCCGCACGCACCGCTTCGTTCACGGCCGGTCCGACAACGGTAAAGTCCAGGCGGTCGGTGGAACCGATATTGCCGAAGAACACCTCGCCCGCATGAAGCGCGAAGCCCGCCCTGAGCGTTCGCATGCGCGCCGGCAAATCCTCGATGAGAACGGCGTCGAGGGCGGTCATGGCGCGCCGCACCGCGGCCGCCGCGCCACAGGCCGTGCGGTCGATCCGCTCCCTGGGCGCGTCGGCGCTCAGCGGAAAAATCGCCAGCACGCCGTCGCCGATCATCTTGATGATGTCGCCGCCGAAATACCGGACCGGCTCCGCCACGGTCTCGTAATAATCGCTCAATACCCGGACGACCGTGCTGGGCGGCAGTGTATCTGCCATTTCCGTAAAACCGCGCAGGTCGCTGAACAGGATGACCGCGTTGATCATTTCGTAGTCGAACCGGCGAATCGTGCCCTTCGCGACACGCCCGGCCGCTTCCGGGCCCAGATAGGTGGTGAGCAGGGTGCGGGTGGTCAGCCGCGCATGATCGAGTTCGAGCCTGAGCCCGATCAGCGGCATCAGATCCACGAGATGCTCGAGCTGTTCCGGGGTGAAACCGCCTTCGCGGTCCGTGGTCCAGGAGATGAAATGGCGCGAACCGTCGGAAAAGGGCAGCGCCATGGCCAGATAGTCCGTGGCGCCCTCCGCCCTGAGTTCGTGCAGCACGGGGAAGTCCATGGGGCAGCCCTCATCGCACAAACGCCGGCGCACCGCCGCCGCGCCGTCGTGGATCACCTTCACCGGGCTGGCGTCATAGATCTCTCCGTTGGCGTCGTTAACGAGAAAATCCTGTTCCTCGATGCCCCGGCCGCGGTACCAGGCAATGCCTCTCGCCGCGATTTGGGGGTGGGAATCCCGCAGCGCCAGACTGACGCGCCACAGGGGTACGCCGTGCTCCTGCAGGAGCGCGCACAATCCTTCGACCAGCGCGCCCGCGCTGCTGGCCACGCCTTCATGGTCCGCCAGCCATGAGGCGATGCGGCTGCGCGACCAGGACCGGAACGGCGCTGCCGGAGTTTCGCCCGGCACCGCCCGCATCCCCGACACCACATGCTGGAGTCCGATTTCCGCCATCCCCTGATCCCGGTCCCTGATGGTTCGCTGGGCTTCTATGGGTACATTGCCGCGCAGGCGCATCCCATATATGTACCCGGCAGGAATATTCGAGAGGTTGCCCATGCAGCCCGCCTCGGCCCGAAAAAGGGCATCATATTTTCCGGACCGGAGCGAAAGCGAGGGATCATGTTTATCCAGACCGAATCGACGCCCAATCCGGCGTCGCTCAAGTTCATTCCCGGCGGTGAGGTCATGGCCGACGGAGTTGCGGATTTCCGTACGGCGGAGGAGGCGGCCGTCTCGCCGCTGGCCCGGAGGCTGTTCGAGATCGACGGGGTAGAGGGCGTGTTCTTCGGCGCCGATTTCATTGCCGTCACCAAGGGCGCGGGCGAATGGCAGCATCTCAAGCCGCCCGTGCTGGGCGCCATCATGGAGCATTTCACCTCCGGGGCGCCCCTGTTCGACAAGGGCTCGGACGCGGCGGCGCCCGAAGAGGGTGAATCGGACAATGACGAAGTTGTGACCCAGATCAAGGAATTGCTGGACACACGCATCCGCCCCGCCGTTGCCCAGGATGGCGGCGACATCGCCTTCCACAGTTTCAGGGAGGGGACGGTCTATCTCCATATGCGCGGCGCCTGCGCCGGGTGTCCGGCCTCGACCATGACGCTCAAACAAGGCATCGAGAACATGCTGCGCCACTATGTGCCGGAGGTGGAGACGGTCGAGCCGATTCTCTGATCATTCCCGAACCGGCCGGCGCGCGGCCATCCGGGCGAAACTGCGCCCGGGGAGGGACATTCAACCGAGCGAGCGACATCATGAGCGAGCCGAGGCCAACCAGCGAATCCGCATCCGAAACGCTGTCCGCCGAAGGGCTGGACCTGATCTTCCGCAACGCCCGGACGCATTCCGTCTGGCGGGACCGGGATGTTCCGGACAGCCTCGTCCGGGCGGTTTACGACCTGATGAAAATGGGTCCCACCAGCGCCAATTGCAGTCCGGCGCGCTTTCTGTTCCTGAGGTCCCGCGAAGCGAAGGAACGGCTTCGCCCCCACCTGATCGAGGGAAATGTCGAAAAGACCATGAAGGCGCCGGTCACGGCGATCATCGCCTACGATGTGAAGTTCTATGAAAATATCCCCCAGCTCTTTCCTCACAATCCGGACGCCAAGAGCTGGTTCGATTCCAATGAAGCGTTCGCCGAGGAGACGGCGTTCCGGAACGGCACGCTTCAGGGCGGTTATTTCATCATTGCGGCCCGCGCGCTGGGGCTCGATTGCGGGCCCATGTCCGGGTTCGACAACAAGGGGGTGGACAGGGAGTTCTTCCCCGGCGGGCGCGTGAAGTCCAACTTCCTGTGCAATATCGGCTATGGCGATGCGAGCCAGCTGTTCCCGCGCAGCCCCCGCCTCGACTTTGAGGAAGCCTGCGAAATTCTGTAGGCAGATGGCTGCATGATCGTGCTGGGAATCGATACGGCGCTCGCCGCCTGCTCTGCCGCGCTGGTTCATGACGACAGGCTGCTGGCCCGCCGTTTCGAGCCCATGACCCGCGGCCACGCCGAGCGCCTGTTTCCCATGCTCGGCGAGGTTTGCGCGGAGGCCGGACTCGGCCTCAAAAACGTTGACCGGATTGCGGTGACCACGGGTCCGGGCAGTTTCACCGGCACGCGCGCCGGTCTCGCCGCGGCACGCGGAATCGCGCTTGCCGCCCGGTGTCCGGGCGTGGGCGTCACCACGCTTCAGGCCATTGCGGCCGCTGCGGAAGAGGTTCCGGCTTCCGCAATAATCGGGGTGCTGGTCGACGCAAGGCGCGGCGGGTTTTATGGACAGCTGTTCACAGCGGGCGGCGCGGGGTTGACGGACCCCTTCGCGGCAACGGCGGAGGTAGCCGCGCTGCGCTTCGCCGAAGCCGGACCCGATGACCAGCCGCTTCTCCTGATCGGCACCGGCGCGAAACCGGCTCTCGAGGCCTTTCGCTTCTGGCCCGGCGGCGTCAGCCTCGCGCAGGGAAATTCGCTGCCCGATGCGGCCGTGGTGGCGCGCCTGGGCGCCGGGCTCAAGCCTCGCGAATCGCCTCCCGCCCCCCTCTATCTGCGTCCGCCGGACGCCGTTCCGGCGGCCCCGGGAGCCGTGGTCCGATGACAGCCACGGTGTGCCGCCGCGCCGGTGCAGCGGATGCGGAACACTTCGCGGCGCTACACGCCCTGTGTTTTGACTCACCGTGGGACGCGGCGGTGTTCGTCCGCCTGCTTGCCCGCTCCGGCGCTCTTGGGTTGTTGGCGGCCGGGCCGAAGGATAACGGCCCGGCGGGCTTTGCGCTTTTCGAACATGTGGCCGATGAAGCGGAAATTCTGACGTTGGGCGTGGCGCCGGCCTGCCGGGGGCGCGGGGTCGCGGGACGGCTTCTGGCCCGCGGGTGCGACGCGCTTGTCCGCTGCGGCGTAAAGAGGCTCCATCTGGAGGTGGCCGCGGACAATGCTGTTGCGCTTGCGCTTTACCGCTCGGCGGGGTTTGTTCACACGGGACGGCGTCCCGGCTATTACCGGCGGGGATCCGGGAGCGCGCCCGCAGACGGCCTCATTCTGAGCTGCCCTCTGGCGCTTCCGCGGGGCCGTTGACCGGATACTGCGGAGGCTTACATATTGGCGAAATCATTTTAGAATGATTCTGAATTACGCGGGAAAGCGTCATGGATCGTCTCGAGAAGCTCTGTCTGGACAAGGGAATGCGAATGACCGAGCAGCGCCGCGTGATCGCCCATGTGCTGTCGGTCTCCGACGACCATCCGGATGTGGAGGAGGTCCACCGCCGAGCCGCCGAATTCGACCCGCGTATTTCCATTGCGACGGTTTACCGGACCGTCCGCCTGTTCGAGGAGGCCGGAATTATCGAGCGGCATGATTTCCGTGACGGCCGGGCGCGCTACGAAGAAGTCACCGAGGAGCACCACGATCACCTGATCGATCTGCAAACAGGCAAGGTGCTGGAATTCCACAATGAGGAAATCGAGAAGCTTCAGGAGGCGGTTGCCCGCGAACTTGGCTACAAGCTTGTGGATCACCGTCTGGAACTTTACGGTGTGCCGCTCAAACGGCGGGATGGCGGCGAGACCTGATCCCGCGACGGGGAACTAGGCGGGAGGTCATGGCGGAATTCCTCGGCCGGGTCAGGGCGACGCTCATCCTCACCGGCTTCGTCATCTACACGCTGAGCTGTTTGCCCTTTCAGTACCTTTTGCATGTGCTGAAGCTGCGGGCGCGCTACTGGCTTCCGATGGTCTTCCACCGCGTGCTGTGCCGGTATCTGGGCATCCGGATCCGGGTGCGCGGCGAAGTCGTCAAGGGACGGCCTGTGCTGATGGTGGCGAACCATTCCTCTTATTTCGACATCCCCGTCCTGGCCACGATTACGGAACTTTCCTTCGTCGCCAAGAGCGAAGTGGCCTCCTGGCCGGGGGTCGGGCTGATGGCCAAGGCGCAGAACACGGTATTCGTAGAGCGCGAGCGGCGCAGCAAGGCCGCCGAACAGCGCAACGAGATTCAGCGGCGGCTGGCGAACAATGAAACCCTGGTGCTCTTTCCCGAGGGCACGAGCCACGACGGTAACACCGTCCTGCCGTTCAAGAGCGCGCTGATGGCCGCCGCGCAATGGAACAAGGAGGATGCCGAGAAGCGGGAGCCCATTCTGGTGCAGCCCGTTTCCGTTGCTTATACACGCGTGCACGGCCTGCCCATGGGGCGCCAGTACCGCCCCTGGTTCACCTGGTACGGCGACATGCCTTTCGGATCGCATGTTTTCAAGTCGTTCGTACAGGGACCGTTTGACGTGGACATCATCGTGCACCCTCCGGTGACGCTCGAAGAGCTGGGTTCGCGCAAGAAACTGGCGGACTATTGCTGGCGGGTGGTCTCGTCGGGGCTCGGCCATTCGCTGGCCGGACGGGACGGCATGCCTCCGCCCATACCCAAAGCGGTCGAAGAGAAGCCCACTGACGCGCCCGCCGCCGTTCCGGCCCAATAGATTTGCGATGCGGGACAGGACCGGCGCACGAACGGAATTGATTGGACGCATGGTGAAGTTGCGATGCCGATGCGCCGCGAACCGCGGGGCTGCCCTTGCGGCTGCGCCGATATTTCGCGATAACCGCTTGTCCGTATATTGGCGCGGTGAACGTCGCGGACCGCGCCGGGAAGATGGACCGCGACCCACCTTGAGATGTTGGAAGGCGTGACCAGGAAACTGTTTATCAAGACCTATGGCTGCCAGATGAATGTCTATGACTCCGGCCGCATGGCCGATGTCCTGGCGCCGCTCGGATACGGCCCCGCGGAGGATGCGGACGATGCGGACATGGTCATTCTCAACACATGTCACATCCGGGAAAAGGCGGCCGAAAAGGTCTATTCGGAACTGGGCCGGATCCGCCGCGCCAAGGAACGCAAGGCGGAGCGCGGCGGCCGCATGATCGTTGCGGTGGCCGGATGCGTGGCCCAGGCCGAGGGTGCGGAGATCATGCGCCGGGCGCCCGCCGTCGACATGGTGGTGGGTCCGCAATCCTATCACCGGCTGCCGGAAATGGTCGCCCGCATTGCGAGAGGTGCGGGCCATGTTCTGGATACGGACTTTCCGGTCGAGGACAAGTTCGATCATCTGCCGGAAGCCGTTTCGGTTTCCGGCCCCACGGCCTTTCTCACCATTCAGGAAGGGTGCGACAAGTTCTGCACATTTTGCGTCGTTCCCTACACGCGCGGTGCGGAATATTCCCGGCCCGCTTCGGCGGTGCTCGAGGAGGCGAGGCGTCTGGTGGCCGCCGGCGCGCGGGAGATCACCCTCCTCGGCCAGAACGTCAACGCGTATCACGGCGAGGCCCCGAACGGCGGCGTCTGGGGGCTGGGACGGCTGTGCCGGGAGCTTTCGCATCTGCCCGGGCTGGAAAGGCTGCGTTACACGACCAGCCATCCCCGCGACATGGACGATGAGCTCATCGCCGCGCATGCCGAGGTGCCCGAACTCATGCCCTATCTGCACCTTCCCGTGCAGTCGGGGGCGGACCGCGTGCTCGCCGCCATGAACCGGCGTCACAACCGCGACGAATATCTCCGTCTCGTGGAGCGCATCCGGACCGCGCGCCCCGACATCGCCCTGTCTTCGGATTTCATCGTCGGCTTTCCGGGGGAAAGCGACCGCGATTTCGAGGACACGTTGAACCTCGTGCGCGAGGTGGGTTATGCGCAGTCCTTCTCGTTCAAATATTCGCCACGCCCGGGCACGCCGGGGGCTTCGATGGCGAACCCGGTTCCCGAAGAGGTGAAGGCCGCCCGGCTCGACGCGTTGCAGGACCTGCTCAACGCTCAGGCGCGTGCATTCCACCGGTCGATGGTGGGAAAGCGCCTGCCGGTGCTGCTTGAAAAACCCGGCCGCCACGCCGGTCAGCTTGCGGGCCGCAGCCCCTATCTGCAGCCGGTCCATGTGGACGCGCCTGAAACGCTCATGGGGCGGATCGCCGAGGTGGACGTTACAGGCGCCGAATCCAACAGCCTTGCGGGCCGTCTCGCCGAATGTTCCCTGGAGGCTGTGTGAGCAACCGCAAGACCGCCGCAGGCCGTGCCCGGCGCGGAAGTTCGGAACCGCAAAATGCGCGTCTGCTCGATTTCGACGACAATCGCCTGCTTGCCGAACTGTTCGGGCAGCAGGACCGCAACCTGGCCCGTATCGAAAATGAACTCGATGTTTCGCTGACGCCGCGCGGCCATCGGGTGCTGGCGGAGGGCACGGCAGAAGCGTGTGAGCAGGCCGCGGCCGTGCTGCGCAATCTTTATGACCGGCTGAAAGAGGGGCTGCCGGTTCGCTCGGGCGACGTGGACGGCGCGCTTCGGCTGGTCAAGGCCGGCGCTCATTCCATCACGGCGGCGCCCGCAAATCTGCAGATTCACACGCCCAAGCGCATCATCTCGCCGCGTTCTCCCGGCCAGGCCCGCTATCTGGAGGCGCTGGCCCGCCACCAGCTCGTGTTCGGCCTCGGACCGGCGGGCACGGGCAAGACCTATCTGGCCGTGGCCTACGGGGTGTCGCTGATGGCGGCGGGCGAGGTGGAGCGCCTGATTCTGTCGCGCCCGGCGGTGGAGGCGGGCGAGCGGCTGGGCTTCCTGCCCGGCGACATGCGCGAGAAGGTGGATCCCTATCTGCGCCCGCTCTATGACGCACTGTTCGACACGCTGCCCGGAGACAAGGTGATGCGCCGGCTCGACTCCGGCGACATCGAGGTGGCGCCGCTGGCCTTCATGCGCGGCCGTACCCTGAGCAATGCTTTCGTGATCCTGGACGAGGGGCAGAACGCCACGCCGGTGCAGATGAAGATGTTTCTTACGCGGCTGGGTGAACACTCGCGCATGGTGGTTACCGGGGATCCGAGCCAGATTGATCTGCCGCCCAATCAGATATCCGGGCTGGCCCAGGCGCAGCTCATTCTGAAGCGCGTAGAGGGCGTGGCGTTCACCCGGTTCACCGAGAAGGACGTCGTGCGCCATCCGTTGGTCAGCCGCATCGTGCGTGCCTACAACGCCTTTGAGGCCGGCCCCGCCGAAACCGCGCCCCCCGCGCCCGGAGGCAAAGGGGCGAAGACGCAGGCCGCCGATGATTGAAGCCGACATTCAGGTTCAGGCGGGGGACTGGGCCTGCCTGGTTGACGATCCCGTTACGCTCGCAGGCCGGGCGGTGGCGGCCGTCAGCGAACACGAAAGGGCGAAGCTTCAGGACACCGCCGCGGATTTCATGGATCAGGAAGTGAGCGTCGTGCTCAGCGACGATGCCCGTGTCCGGGGCCTCAACCGGCGCTACCGGGGACAGGACAAGCCGACCAATGTGCTGGCATTTCCGCCGCCCATAGCGATGGCCATCGGCAAGCCGCCCGAGCCCGGACACTGTCTCGGCGACGTGGTCCTGGCGTTCGAAACCGTGAAGCGGGAGGCGGAGGCTCAAAAGAAGCCATTCGCGAACCATATGACACATTTGATCGTGCATGGCGCTCTGCATCTTCTGGGCTATGATCACGAGGAAGAACGGGATGCTGCCCGCATGGAGGCGGAGGAAACCGCAATCCTGCGCAGGCTCGGCATACCCGATCCCTATATGACGGACACGGCAAAGGAGGCGGGAACGGCCCCCGATGGCTGAAATGACCTGGCCCGCCGGAAGCGAGCGGGCGAACACGGTGAAGGACGAGAGTGACGAACCGTCATCGGACGGCGGTATTCTGACGCGTTTACAATCGATGCTGCGGCTGTCCGGACGTAACAACGGTCCGGGCGGACAGGTCGAAGAATTGATCGGCAGGGAACTCGAGCACAGCAAGGAGTTCAGCCGCCAGGAAATGTTGATGCTCTCGCGGCTGCTTGCTTTCCGCCACCGCCGCGTAGAGGACGCGATGGTGCCCCGTGCGGACATCATCGCGGTCGAGGCATCCTCTTCTCTCTCCGATCTGGTGTGTGCGTTCAGCGATGCCGCTCATTCCCGTCTTCCCGTCTTTCGGGAGACGCTCGACGACCCGGTGGGTATGGTTCATATCAAGGATATTCTGCCGGTTATCGCTGCCTCCAATGCCGGTACGCCGTCCGGCGGGGCTGAGAGCGGCGAGTTCTCGCTGTCGCGTATCGTTCGCGAGGTCCTGTTCGTGCCGCCATCGATGCCTGCGGCGGACCTGCTCGTGAAGATGCAGACCACGCGGGTGCATATGGCGCTGGTGATCGACGAATACGGGGGCACGGACGGGCTGGTCACGATCGAGGATCTGGTCGAACTGATCGTGGGCGATATCGAGGACGAGCACGACGTTGAGGAAAGTCCGGAGATCATTCCGTGCGATGATGGCAGCTATATCGCCGATGCTCGGGCGGAGCTGGGTGACCTCATGGCCAAGGCGGGCGTTGAGTTCGTGCCCGAAAGGGGGGACAACGATATCGACACGCTCGGCGGGCTGGTGTTCTCCCTTGTTGGCCGTGTGCCGCAGAGAGGCGAAATCGTCAGCGACTCGGGCGTCGAGTTCGAGGTCATGGACGCGGACCCGCGGCGCATCAAACGGATGCGCATCCGCCGGCGCAAGGGTGCGACAGAGGTGAACCGGCCGGGCGGACCGCAGGGCGCAAGTCAGGCTGAAGCGCCGGAAACGGGCGCGAGGGGGGATCGGGAGACGTCATGAGCGACCGGGCGCAGACGGCGCACCTGAAATCGGCCGCCGGTTTCGGGCAGCATGCGATTCTCGCCGTGCGCCGCGCCGCCATGCGCGCCCGGGAACTGGTCTCCGGGCTCTCCGGCTGGCGGCGGGCCGCCGTGGCGCTCGCGGCCGGCGGGGCCGCCTCTTTCGCTCTGGCGCCCTATCATCTCATTCCCCTGCTCGCGGTCAGCTTCACCTGTTTCGTCTGGCTCATGGACGGTCTGCCGAAGGGCAGGGCCGGCCTTGTGAGGGCGGGCCGCGACGGTTTCCTCTTCGGCCTCGGCTATTTTCTTGCGGGGCTCTACTGGGTGGGATTCGCCTTCCTGGTGGACGCCCAGGCCCATGCCTGGATGATGCCGCTGGGGGTCGTCATCCTGCCTGCCGGGATGGCGCTCTACTGGGGCCTGGGGGCCGTGCTCTCCAAACTGCTCTGGCGGGCGGGCTGGCAGAGGATCGTGGTGCTCGCCCTGTGTTTCACGGCGGCGGAATGGCTGCGCGGGCATCTGCTTACCGGGTTTCCGTGGAACCTTGCCGCCTATGCCTGGCTGGACGTGCTGCCGGTGGCCCAGCTGGCCGCGTTCCTCGGGGCATATGGCCTGACGTTCCTGACCATTCTGCTGATGGCCTCACCCGCCGTTCTGGGCGATCCGCCTGCGTCCAGGGAACGGGCGCCCTGGCAGGCCGCCGTGTTTCCCGCCCTGTGCCTCGCCGGACTGGCGCTCGCCTGGGGATTCGGCCTGTGGCGGCTGGCGGCGGACGGGCGCGACACCGTGCCCGGCGCCATGGTCCGCATCGTTCAGCCCAGCGTTCCGCAGGCGGAAAAGTGGAATCCGGAACGCCGCGAGGAATTCTGGAACCGGCTACTGGCCCTGAGCGGACGCGGGAGCAAGACCGAAATCACGCACACGGTCTGGCCGGAGGCGGCGGTGCCACACGTATTCCGCGGTTCGCAGCCTCAGCTGCCGGACCTGCGGGCGGCCATTGGCGACAGCCTGCTCTTGACCGGCGCCCTGCGCGTCGAGCCCGGCGACGGGTCACGCGGCTATCGCGGCTACAATGCGTTCTTCGTTTTCGATGATTCGGGCCGGCCGTTGTCCGTCTATGACAAACACCATCTCGTTCCCTTCGGCGAATATGTGCCCTTCCGGAATATTTTGACCCTGATCGGGCTGGAAAAAATCGGACAGGGTCTGGGCGAAACCACGCCGGGACCCGGGCTGCGCACGATCACACCGCCACGGGGCCCCGCCTTTGGACCGCTCATCTGCTATGAGGCGATTTTTCCCGGCAAGGTTGTGGCCCGGGGGCAGCGGCCGGAGTGGCTGGTGAACGTCACCGATGACGCCTGGTATGGCGACACGCCCGGGCCGCGGCAGCATTTCGCGCTCTCGCGCATGCGCGCCATCGAGGAGGGGCTGCCTGTGGCCCGGGCCGCCAATAACGGCATCTCCGGCATGGTCGATGCCTATGGCCGCGTCTGGCAGGAGCTGGCGCTCGATGAAATCGGCGTCATTGATACGGAGTTGCCGCGAGCCCTGCCGCGGACACTCTATGCCCGCCTCGGCGACGCCGTGCCCGCAACGCTGCTGCTGGCCGTTTTCCTGTGGCTCGCAGGGCCGCAACTCGTCAGCACGCTAAGAGCGCGAATCCGCCGCTCCGGAGCGTCCTGAAACCTAAATGCACCGCCTAAACCGGGAATCTATCCGGTACTGAAAGTTGTGGTTGATTCTTTCGGTCATTCCTGATCGTATTCGGCAGGGCCGGAAATAGGTATTTGGTCCTCTCGAAGGCCGCTTTCCGGTCTTCGGCGCGGGGGACGCACACGGGGAAGTCTGTGAATTTCCCTCATAGGCAAAAGCGTCGGGCCATAACACGATATGGTTGTATTTCTTGCCTGGGTCAGGTAGCCTCCGCGCGAAACCCGGTTGACGTTCTCATGGCGGCATCCGGCAGGGAAGATCCGGCAGGGGCCGGTCATCGCCATGCCCCGTCAGAGCGAAGATTGGCAACACAGGAAAGGAATCGCTGCAGGTGACCAAGAAAGTTCCAAATCCCGTTGATGTGCATGTGGGCAGCCGGGTGCGGCTGCGGCGGATGCTGGTGGGCATGAGTCAGGAAAAGCTCGGCGAAATGCTGGGGCTGACGTTCCAGCAGATCCAGAAATACGAAAAGGGGGCGAACCGCATCGGCGCCAGCCGACTCTACCAGATCGCCCAGATTCTCGACGTGCCCGTCCAGTTCTTCTTCGAGGACATGGCCGAAGAGCACAAGGCCGGCGCCTCGGGCGGCTTTTCGGAGGCCGATCCGGCTCCGGTCGTCATGGACTTCGTCAGCAGCGCCGAGGGCCTTCAACTGAACCGGTCCTACACCCGCATCGCGGATGCCAATGTCCGCAAGCGGCTGCTGGACCTCGTGAAATCACTCAGCCATGAGCACGCCCATGCTGCCAATT
Source organism: Alphaproteobacteria bacterium (assembly GCA_046538635.1). Classification (GTDB taxonomy): domain Bacteria; phylum Pseudomonadota; class Alphaproteobacteria; order JAJFIK01; family JAJFIK01; genus JBKHIN01. The sequence goes on along the minus strand of JBKHIN010000001.1, from coordinate 35,720 downwards.
GAGGCCTAATTCATAATGTTCAAAACCGTGGACGCTTGAGCCCGCGTATCATCCGGATATGCGGGCTTTCTCTTGCCCGCTTGCCAGCCGGGGGGGCCGCGCATCGCCACTCTTGACCCTCCCGCGAAAGATTGCGAGAACCTGCGCCCGGTCCCTGCCAAACGGTCGCAACTCGGAAGGCGCGAACCCGCGCTGCCACGGCCGGGGCGAGAATGCAGGAAAGGACCGGCAGCCGCCGGCCCGGCATGGACCCGCCCATACACATATGCCCGCATGCAGACGCCCGGGCAGTTTGTCGAGGCCGCACCCGAAGGAGCACTCCCTTGAACCGATCAGATTATCTGTTCACCAGCGAAAGCGTGGCCGAGGGCCACCCCGACAAAATCTGTGACCGGATTTCCGATGCCATCGTCGACGAATATCTGAGTGCCGATCCCCATTCCCGGGTCGCCGTGGAAACGCTGGTGACCACGAACCGGATCGTGCTGGCCGGTGAGGTGCGCGGCCCCGAGAGCGTGACGCCCCAACTGCTGGAAGACACTGCCCGCGCCGCCGTGCGCAATATGGGTTACGAGCAGCCCGGCTTTCACTGGCGCAATGCCGACGTCAATGTCTATGTGCACCAGCAGTCGGCCGACATTGCGCTCGGTGTCGACGCCGCGGGCAACAAGGACGAAGGCGCAGGAGACCAGGGCATCATGTTCGGTTTCGCCTGCGACGAGACGGACGAATTGATGCCCGCGCCCATTTATTACGCCCACAATATTCTCAAGAGCCTGGCGGAAGCGCGTCATTCCGGCGCCGCGCCGCATCTGGGTCCCGACGCCAAGAGCCAGGTGACCCTGCGCTACAAGGACGGCCGGCCCGTCGGCTGCACGTCCATCGTGGTCTCCACCCAGCATGACGAAAAAGTATCCCAGGACGAGGTCCGCGAAATCGTCCGGCCCCATGTCGCGAATGTCCTACCGGACGGCTGGATGTGTCCGGACGAGGAATTCTACGTCAATCCCACGGGCAAGTTCGTGATCGGGGGACCGGACGGCGACGCCGGACTCACCGGGCGCAAGATCATCGTCGACACCTATGGCGGCGCGGCCCCGCACGGTGGCGGCGCATTCTCCGGAAAGGACCCCACGAAGGTCGACCGCTCGGCAGCCTATGCCGCGCGTTATCTGGCCAAGAACATCGTGGCGGCTGGCCTCGCGCGCAAATGCACGATCCAGCTCGCCTACGCCATCGGGGTTTCGAAGCCGCTCGCCATCTACGCCGATCTTCACGGCACGGGCGAAGTGGAGGAGGCGAGGCTGGAAAAACTCATTCCCGAACTGATCGATCTGAGCCCGCGCGGCATCCGCGAGCATCTGAAGCTCAACCGTCCGATTTACGCGCGCACCGCAGCATACGGTCATTTCGGCCGCGCGCCCGACGCGGACGGCGGGTTTTCCTGGGAACGCCGCGATCTCGTGGATGACCTCAAACGGGCCTTTTCCTGATCCGGTGACCGGCACGGAGGACAGGAAGCGCGCCCGCACGCTTCCCGCCCGCGAGGGCCTCGACCGTCTCTGGGGGCGGCGGCACGGCAAGCGCCTGCGTCCCGGCCAGAAGAGGTTGCTGGAGACGCTTCTCCCCCAACTGCGGGTTCCGGAGCCGGAGCCGGGCGAACATCTCGACATTGCTGCCCTGTTTGGTGGCCATACGCCGGCGGCCGTGTGGCTCGAGATCGGCTTCGGCGCAGGCGAGCATATGTGCGCGCAGGCCGAGACCCATCCCGCCGCCGGGATTATCGGCTGCGAACCCTTCGTTCAGGGCATGGCCAAGGCGCTGGCGCGCATCGACGAGAAAAGGCTCGAGAACATCCGGCTGTTCGACGGGGACGCAAGGCGTTTGCTCACCTGGCTGCCGCCCGGCAGCCTGTCGCGCATCTTTCTGCTCTTTCCCGATCCCTGGCCCAAGAAGCGTCACCACAAACGCCGCTTCGTCCAGCAGGAAACCCTCGATGAATTTGCCCGGCTCCTGAGGCCCGGCGGCGAATTCCGTTTCGCCAGCGATATTCCCTCCTATGTGCGCTGGACGCTGGAGCATGTGGTCCGGCACGGCGGCTTCGAATGGACGGCGGAACGGCCCGCGGACTGGCGCGAGCGGCCGCCTGACTGGCCGCCGACCCGCTACGAGGCGAAGGCTGTCCGCGATGGGCGCACCCCAACCTACCTGCGTTTCCTGCGTTACTGATGCGAGCCCCGGCGGTGGCGTTTTGCTATTGACCCCTTACGAGACGCGATTATATTCCGCGTATACCTCGTGGCCGGGTTGACCGCCTGGCCCGCAGGACCGGAACAGACGTTGCGGTGGGCTGCGGCCCGCCGTTTTTTTTGACCTGAACCGGACGGCGTTTGCCGTCCCGCGACCTGACGACCACTCGATATGCATACGGATGAATTCGGCCGCCACCTGTACGATTTACTGGAACCTTCCGTGCGGGCGATGGGATACGATCTCGTTCGGGTCCGTTACACGGGCGCACGCACCCGGCCGGTGCTGCAGATCATGGCGGAGCGGCCGGACGGGAGCATGGATGTCGAAGATTGTGCGGAGGTCAGCCGGGCGGTGTCCGCGCTGCTCGATGTGGAGGATCCCATTGCGGGGGAATACGAGCTGGAGGTTTCCTCGCCCGGCATCGACCGTCCTCTTGTCCGGCCTGAGGATTTCGAGCGCTTTGCCGGTTTTGACGCCAAGATCGAGCTGGCGAGGCCGCGCGACGGCCGCCGTCGCTTCCGGGGCCGCCTCAAGGGGCTAGACGGCAGCACGGTGTTGCTGGAGGTCACCGGACAGGGGCCGGAGCCGGTCATCGAGCGGCTGGACCTTCCGGAAATTTCCGAAGCCAGATTGCTTCTTACCGACGAATTGATCCGCGCCAGCCTCAAGGCCGAGGAACGGCGCAAGAAGGCAGCAAAAGCAGAAACGGAGCACAAGTAATGTCATCGACCGCTGTCGGCGCTAACCGCCTGGAACTTTTGCATGTGGCCGACGCACTGGCGCGCGAGAAGGCCATCGACCGCAGTCTCGTTATCGAGGCCATGCAGGAGGCCATTCAGCGCGCCGCCCGCGCGCGCTACGGAGCCGAGAATGACATCAGGGCGGAGATCGATCAGAAGACGGGCGAGATCCGCCTGTCCCGGCTGATGGAGGTGGTGGAAGAAGTGGAGAATGAATCCACCCAGGTTCGCCTGGAGGACGCCAAGGCGCGCAATCCGGAGGCCGAGATCGGAGATTTCATCGCCGAACAGCTGCCGCCGTTCGATCCTGGGCGGATCATGGCGCAGACCGCCAAACAAGTCATTGTACAGAAGGTCCGGGATGCCGAGCGCGAACGTCAGTACCTTGAGTACAAGGATCGTGGCGGCCAGATCATCAACGGCCTGGTCAAGCGCGTCGAATACGGCAATGTGATCGTAGAGATCGGTGGCGTGGAGGCGGGCCGTGCCGAAGCCATCATCCGGCGCGATGAGCTGCTGCCGCGCGAAAGCTACCGGCCTGGCGACCGGGTTCGCGCCTATATCTATGACGTGCGCCGGGAACAGCGCGGTCCGCAGATTTTTCTCTCCCGCACCCATCCGCAGTTCATGGCCCGGCTCTTCGCCCAGGAAGTGCCCGAGATCTATGACGGTATTATCGAGGTGAGGGCCGTTGCGCGCGATCCGGGCTCGCGGGCCAAGATTGCCGTGCTTTCGAACGATTCCTCCATCGATCCGGTGGGCGCCTGCGTGGGCATGCGCGGCAGCCGGGTTCAGGCGGTGGTGAACGAGCTTCAGGGCGAGAAGATCGACATTATTCCGTGGTCGCCCGATGCCGCGAGTTTCATCGTCAATGCCCTGCAGCCCGCCGAGGTGACCAAAGTCGTTCTCGACGAGGATGCCGAGCGCATCGAGGTGGTGGTCCCGGATGATCAGCTTTCGCTCGCCATCGGGCGGCGCGGGCAGAACGTCCGGCTTGCCTCGCAGCTCACCGGCTGGGACATCGATATTCTGACGGAGGCGGAGGAATCCGAACGCCGTCAGGAAGAGTTCCGTCAGCGGACCAGCATGTTCATGGAAGCGCTGGACGTGGACGAGATGATGGCGCAACTGCTCACCTCGGAAGGCTTCGAGTCCATCGAGGAAGTCGCGTTCGTCGAACTCGACGAACTTGTGGATATCGAGGGGTTCGACGAGGAGACCGCTGAAGAACTGCAGAACCGGGCGCGTGATCATCTCGATGCCCGCAATGCCGAATTGACCGAACGCCGCCGGGAACTGGGCGTCGCGGACGAACTTGCGGAACTGGAAGGGCTCACACCGGCCATGCTTGTGGCGCTGGGCGAAAACGACGTGAAGACGATCGAGGATTTCGCCGGCTGCGCTACCGACGATCTCGTGGGGTGGAACGAGGTTGTCGAGGGCGAGAAGAAGCACATGGACGGGTTTCTGGAACAGTTCGACCTTTCCGCGGACGAGGCCAACCATTTGATCATGCAAGCGCGGGTCGCGGCAGGCTGGGTTGATCCGGCCGATCTTGAGCGGGAGGAGGAGCCCGAGGAAGAAGAGGAGGCGGAATCCGCTGAGGAGCCGGAACCGACCGCCGAAGAAGTGTTCCGGAAGCGTCCGCCCAGGGTGCTTCCCGTGGATAATTCGGGAGGTGGCGCCTGACCGTTCATGCCGACCAGAGACCCCAAGGCGCAAGCGGAAATGCCGTTGATTGCGGCACCCCGAAGGCCCGCCTGACCGAACGGCGCTGCGCCCTGACGCGGGAAGTGCGGCCCGTGGGCGATCTTGTACGCTTCGTCGCCGGTCCGGACGGTACCCTGGTGCCCGACATTCGGGCCCGCCTGCCGGGCCGGGGCGTCTGGTTGCTGTGCCGCCGCGACGTGATCGAAAAGGCAGCGGCGAAGAATCTGTTCGCGCGCGCGCTGCGCCGGCCGGTCAAAGTGCCGGAAGGCCTGCCGGATGCTGTCGACGGGCTGCTGGCCCGCCGGGTGCTCGAGCGCCTGGGGCTGGCCCGGCGTGCGGGCGCGCTCGTCAGCGGCTTCACCAAGCTGGATGCGGCTCTCCGCGCGGGCCGGATCGCAGTTCTGATAGAGGCGGCGGATGGCGCAAGCGACGGCAGGGAAAAATTGTTTGCGGCGGCGAGACGGGGCCGGGCTCGTGTTCTGGTTGCGGCTCCCTTCGAAATTGGGGAATTGAATTTGGCAATCGGTGGCCAAAATGTGGTACATGCTGGTATCAATCCGGGTCGGCATGCTGGGGGCCTTGCAGCCGAAGTGCGCCGGCTGGCCGGATTGCGGGCGATTATCCCGCCCGATTGGACTTTGCCGAACTGGTTGGACTCGGTCGGCGGTCCCTGAGGCGCCCTGAAAGGCCGCTGTATGTGTAGCCTCTTCCGATGGTGCGCCGGGACTGCGGGGCCGGTTTTTTCCGGATCGAGCGGCAGCCGGACACGCCTTCGGCGGATACCGGCCGAGCTTCTCTGACGAGACGGTGGCCTCGGCGCCGGGCGCGGCGCGAACAGCGCGGCGGGGGCACTACCCCCTTCGGCAGTGGAATCGCCGCCCTTCGCCCGAAGAGGCACGGAAGGCGTGGCGGCGCCGGCGGGTTGCCGGGCCGGTACATGGAAGTTTTGCAAAGGATCCGCGCGGGCGGGTCCCTGATTTGAATGGGCGATACGTGAACGACACGAAAGACATCAATCGGACGCGCGAACGTTCCTCGGGCTCCTCCGGGCGCAAACCCCTGAGCCTGAAAGGCGGTTCGGGAACGGGGACCGTACGCCAGAGCTTTTCCCATGGCCGTACCAAGAAGGTGGTTGTGGAAAAGAAGCGCAAGCGCGTTATCTCCAAGGGCGATGGCGCCGATACGGCTGCGCCTGCCGCGAAAAAGGCCGCCGCCAAACCGGCCCCCGAGGCCCGTCCTGCCAAAAAGCCGGAGGGCGGTGAACAGAAGCCCGCCAAAGAGGGCGCTGTCCTGCGTACCCTCACCGAAGAAGAGAAATCGAAGCGCATGGCCGCCTTGAGCCAGGCCAAGGTGCGCGAAATCGAGGAACAGAAGCGGGCGGAAGAGGAACGGGCGCGGCGCGCCGAAGAAGAGAAGCGCAGGGCCGCCGAACGCGAAGAGGCCCGCAAGCAGGAAGAAGAGGAGGACGCGCGCCGCCGCGCCGAGGAGGAAGCCCGCCGCGAAGCCGGCGAGGCGAAGCCTGCCGAGGTCCCGAAAGAGGCGGATTCCGCACCCGAGCAGCCAAGGCCTGCACCGCCCAGGGCGAAGACGCGCCCCGAGGCAGGCGAAGATGCAGACGGCAAGCTCGGCGGCCGGGTCAAACGCGCCAAGCCCGAGACGCCCAAGCCTGCACCGGCGCGCCGCAGCCAGCCGCGCCGGCGCGCCGGCAAGCTGACCATCAATCAGGCACTGTCCGACGGCGATGAGCGCACGCGCAGTCTCTCGGCCATGCGCCGGGCGCGGGAGCGGGAAAAGCGCAAGGCGCGCGGCGGCGGTTCCGAGGCGCCTCAGAAGGTGGTGCGCGAGGTGGTGATTCCGGAAATCATCACCGTGCAGGAACTCGCCAACCGCATGGCCATCCGCGCCGTCGATGTCATCAAGGTGCTGATGAAACAGGGCGTCATGGCCAAGATGAACGACCCCATCGATGCCGATACCGCCGAACTGATTGTCGAGGAGTACGGCCACACCGTGAAACGGGTTTCCGAAGCGGACGTTGAGGAAGGCTTCATCGGGGAAGAGGACAAGGAAGAGGATCTCGTGTCCCGTCCGCCGGTCGTTACCATCATGGGTCATGTGGACCACGGCAAGACGTCGCTGCTCGACGCCCTGCGCGAAGCCGACGTCGTTTCAGGAGAAGCGGGCGGCATCACCCAGCACATCGGGGCCTATCAGATCGTCGTGCCTTCGGGACAACGGATCACCTTCCTGGATACGCCGGGCCATGCGGCCTTCACCGCCATGCGCGCCCGCGGCGCGAAGGTGACGGATATCGTCGTGCTGGTGGCGGCCGCCGATGACGGCGTCATGCCCCAGACCGTGGAGGCGATCAATCACGCCCGCGCGGCGGAGGTGCCGGTCATTGTTGCCATCAACAAGATCGACAAGCCGGACGCCAATCCCGACAAGGTCCGCAATGAACTCCTCCAGCACGAGGTGGTCGTGGAGAGCATGGGCGGCGACGTGCAGGACGTGGAGATCTCCGCCAAGGAACAGCTCAATCTCGACAAGCTGGAAGAGGCCATTCTGCTCCAGGCCGAGATCATGGAGCTGAAGGCCAATCCCGACCGTTCGGCCGAGGGCGTGGTGGTGGAAGCCAAGCTCGACAAGGGCCGGGGGCCCGTGGCGACCGTTATCGTGCAGCGGGGCACGCTTCGTGTGGGCGACATCTTCGTTGCGGGCACCGAATGGGGCAAGGTCCGGGCGCTGATCAACGATCGCGGCGTTCAGGCCGACGAGGCCGGCCCCACCGTGCCCGTGGAGGTGCTGGGCCTTTCCGGCACGCCGGAGGCGGGTGACGTGTTCGCCGTCGTCGAAAACGAGTCCCGGGCACGCGAAATCACCGAATACCGGCAGCGCAAGCGCCGTGAGACGCAGGTGGCGGGCGGCCCGGCGCGCGGCTCGCTGGAGCAGATGCTCTCCCAGCTCAAGGCCACCGACAAGAAGGAGTTTCCGGTCGTCATCAAGGGCGACGTACAGGGCTCCGTCGAGGCAATTACCGGATCGCTGGAGCAGATCTCCACCGAGGAAGTCGCGGCCCGGCCGGTGCATGCGGCCGTAGGCGGCATCACTGAATCGGACGTCATTCTGGCCCAGGCGACGGGTGCGCCGATCATCGCCTTCAACGTCCGCGCCAACCGTCAGGCCCGGGATCTGGCGGCCCAGCAGAACATCGAGATTCGCTATTATTCGGTGATCTACGATCTGGTGGATGATGTGAAAGCCGCCATGTCGGGGCTGCTGGCGCCCACGATCCGCGAAACCTTCCTCGGCTATGCGGAAATTCTGGAGGTGTTCAACATTTCCAAGGTGGGCAAGGTGGCCGGCTGCCGGGTGACCGAGGGCGTGGTGCGCCGCGGCAACCGGGTGCGGCTGCTGCGCGACAACGTGGTCATCCACGAGGGCAAGCTCAGCACGCTCAAGCGCTACAAGGACGAGGTCAAGGAGGTGAACGCCGGCCAGGAATGCGGCATGGCCTTCGAGAACTATCAGGATCTGCAGAAGGGCGATCAGATCGAGTGCTTCGAGGTCGAGGAGGTCAAGCGGACGCTGTAGCCGAGCCGGACCTGTCGGACTTTCTCCTTGTGTGAGGCCGGTTGTCCCACTATGTGTCCCACATCGGAGCTGCATCGGCGCCGGTGGAGGATGTTATGGACAAGGAAATCAGCGTCCGCGAGGCCAATCAGACGCTCTCGAAATGTCTCGAGCAGGTCGAGGCGGGCGAAACCTTCATCATCACCAAACGCGGGCGCGCGATTGCGCGCCTGTCGCCCGTACAGACCGGCAAGCGGGCTCTGACACCCAAGCAGCAGGCGGCGTTGGAGCGCACGCGGCAACGAATGGAAAAGGGACTGCTGCGCCTCGGCGGCAAAATGCCCAGCCGGGATGAGATCTACGATGAAATGATTTCCGAAAAGTCCCCCGGCTTTCACGAGGACTGAGTGCGGTTTTCTCTGGACACCAACATCCTCGTTTATGCGGCTGCCATCGACGCCGGGGAAAAACACCGGCGCGCAGCGCATGTCGTGGCCCGGTCAGCGGAAATCGATTGCGTTCTGACACTTCAGTCCGTGGGCGAGTTCGCCCATGTTGGGGTGCGCAAAAGGATCGGTGAACCTTCCGAGATTATCGCACAGGCCCGCGACTGGCTGGAGATTTTCAACATAGTTGCTGCGAATGCCAGAGATGTGGACCGCGCGCTGGAGTTTCACGAAAGCGGGCTTCTGTCCTACTGGGACGCACTGCTCGTCTCCACTGCCGCGAGTGCGGGTTGCACCCTTCTGCTCAGCGAGGATATGCAGGACGGTGCGGAACACGCCGGCGTAAACGTCCGTAATCCATTTACGGGCCCGGAATTGCCGGAGGACGTCGCGGCCCTGTTCGAGTGAGGCGGCTCTCTTTTCAACGGATACGGACCAATGCCAGCACATCGCCGGGCCGCAAAAGGCCCTTCCCAGCGTCAGCTTCGCGTAGGCGAACTGATCCGGCATACCTTGTCGGAGATTTTCGCCCGGGGCGAACTTCGCGATCCGGATGTCGAAAACACCATCATCACCGTATCGGAGGTGCGCGTCAGCCCCGACTTGAAGAACGCTACCGTGTTCGTCGCACCGCTGGGCGGGGGCGATGCCGGGCCGTTGCTGAAAGGGCTCAAGCGCAGCCGCCGCTATCTGCGCGGCGAACTGGGCCGGCGCATCGAAACCAAGTTCACGCCCGACCTCACCTTCATCGAGGACACGTCCTTTGACGAGGCGCAGCGCGTCGAGGACCTCCTGCGCTCGGAAAAGGTAGCCGCGGATCTTACCGCGCAGGACGGGTCCGACCCGGACGACGACCAGGAATTCCGGCCGTGAGTCGCCTTCCGCCGCATGGCGGTGCCGCTCCAAGGCGTTCGGCTATGCCCCGGCGGGCCCCTTGTCCTCTTCCGCCGGTGCGGGGAGGGCAAGCTTGCCGCCTTGCGGCCGCGGGGCGAACGAGTGGTTCGCGTTCGAATTCATCTGCTCACGCATCTGTTTGCATTTTTCCCAGCCGGCTGAAATCCGCCTGAACTCCTCCGTGATTGGACCGGTGCTGTCGAATTCGAACGGTTTTACGTCCCAGTACTTCTCAATCGCTTCACTCAATCTGCGCTGAACCATGCGCACGAATTTGAAAGCCAACACGAAGGGCAGGAAGGAAACGACAAGCCCGGCCACCACCAGCACTGCTGCCCGCATCAGCAAGTCCGTCGTCGCCCAGGGGGCGATCTTCTCTGCAAAGAAGAAAGGAAACGCGAAGGTAGCGCCGGCCAGAACGATAATCGCAAGCGGACAAATGATTGCCAGGCTGCGTGCATTCCCCAGAAGCGCCTTGCACTCGTCGTTCAGCAGGCCGACACGCCGCAGGGCCCGCTGATGAACAAACAGGCCCCGAATACGTACATTGCACAATTCGATCAGATCCTCGGCTGCCAGGTGGTTACTGTAGTGAACAATTCCTTTCTCGCACGCCTTCTGATCGCTCTTCAGGGAGGCGTACATGGTTTGGAGCACGTTCTTCAATTCGGAAACCGTGTGCGCCATTCCCTCCGAACCCCGCACGCCGATGCCTTCTGTCCGTGCCGCAATCATGAGAATGCCCGTCCATGCGGCCCAGGCGAGAGGGCTGGCAATGATGACAATGGCGGGCCGGAACGGTTGCTCGAGCTGCATGAAAGCGGCGATGCCCAACGCCACGGTCACCACGAAGGCGGCCACCGCGAACCACAGCCGGCTGGTGACGAGTCGTTTGCCAAGGGCAATCCACGGATTCACGAGGGCATCCAGGTCCTTTTCGAAGGCGAGCGCTTCGTCGAGAACAAGCTGGAACTTCTCCTTCGGGTCATATTGCGGAGGGGCCGGCTCCGTCCTCTTCTCTCCTTCCGCGTCCAATTCGGCTGCCATTTTCTGGGTCCTTGCATTCCGCCGGATCGAACCCCGAAAGGTTGCTCAAAACGCGCCTTCTTTCCACAACAAATGTTGCCGAAGTGATGAATTCCGGACAGCGACTGCCATCAAGGCCGCTTTCAATCCAGATGAAATGGCGATAAAGAAACGGAAACGTGCACGTAAAAGTTTGTTCAATGTTCTATTTCGGGCCGTGATTTGCGGCCGGATCGCTGAGGTTCGGCGTTTTGGGAAGCCGCCGATCGCGGAGCGGCCGGTCTCTGATCCGCCGGAAAACGGGTTGCGCCGGAAAGCGCCGGCAGCGGCGCACACCGGATTGACCGGCCCCGCTTTTTGGACATGGTGGTGCCATGGCTCGTAGACGCAAGGGCGAAGACATTCACGGCTGGGCGGTGGTCGACAAGCCCTTCGGTCTCACATCGACCGAAGCGGTCAACCGTGTGCGCCGGGCGCTGAACGCCCGCAAGGCGGGCCATGGCGGCACGCTGGATCCGCTGGCGACGGGCATCCTCGCGGTCGCGCTGGGCGAGGCGACCAAGACCATTCCCTATGTCATGGATGCCGAGAAGGTGTACCGCTTCACCGCCAGATGGGGCGAGGCGCGCGCAACGGACGACCGCGAGGGCGAAGTCACCGAAACGTCCGATCACCGTCCGGCGCCGGAAGAAATCGAGGCCGTCCTGCCCCGCTTCGTCGGGGAGATCTCGCAGGTGCCGCCTGTCTTTTCCGCCATCAAGGTGGACGGCGAACGCGCCTACGATCTGGCGCGGGCGGGCGAGAGTGTCGAGCTGGAGCCGCGTATCGTTCACGTTCACGGCCTGCGGCTGCTCTCGGTCCCCGATTCCGGCCATGCCGTTTTCGAAATGCGCTGCGGCAAGGGCACCTATGTGCGCTCTCTGGTGCGCGATCTGGCGCGTGCTCTGGGCACTTTCGGCCATGTGCACGAAATCCGCCGGACACGCGTGGGCGCGTTTGGCGAGACGCAAGCAATTCCACTGGATAAATGGGTGGAGTTGGGCCATAGTGCCGCCGCCAAGGACGAACTGCTTCCGGTCGAGACCGCGCTGGACGACATCCCGGCCCTGGCCGTGACCGGAAATGACGCCACCCGCCTGAGGAATGGCCAGTCCATTCTGTTGCGGGACGAGGCGGTCCTGGGCCGCGTGAAGGCGGCACATCCCGGCGGAACCTCGGATGCGGTGGTGCTGTGCTCCCTGAAGGGGCGGCCCGTCGCGCTTTGCCGTTTCGACCGGGGCGCGCTCAAGCCCACGCGCGTGTTCAACATCCCGTTATAGAAAGGGACCCGATGTCGATTACACCCGAACGCAAATCCGAACTGGTCCGGGAATATGGGCGCGGAGAGGGCGACACCGGTTCGCCGGAGGTTCAGGTGGCCATCCTCACCGAAAGGATCGTCAATCTCACCGGCCATTTCCAGGGCCACAAGAAGGACAATCATTCCCGGCGAGGGCTCTTGAAAATGGTGTCCAAGCGCCGCCGGTTACTCGATTATCTCAAGGCCAGGGATCAGGCGCGTTATCAAACCCTGATTGGCCAGTTGGGACTGCGCCGTTAGGGCGCACCGCCGGGCCGGGCTCGAGGAGAGCGCCGGCCCGGTCTTTATGCGAACTGCCGCATAGACCCCGCCGGCAGGCAGGAACGCAACGATGCGGGGAACTGGTGCGGGCATGGGGCCCGTGCCGGGGATGCGGCCAAAAGTAAGGATCAAGACCGAAATGTTTTCCATCCATCGGAAATCCATTGAATGGGGCGGCCGGACGCTGACCCTCGAGACGGGCAAGGTGGCCCGCCAGGCGGACGGCGCCGTCGTTGTCACCTATGGCGACACCTCGGTGCTTGCCGCCGTCGTAGGCGATCGTACGGTCAAACCCGGACAGGATTTCTTCCCCCTTACCGTCAACTATCAGGAAAAGACCTACGCTGCGGGCAAGATTCCCGGCGGTTTCTTCAAACGCGAGGGGCGTCCGTCCGAGAAAGAGACGCTGACCAGCCGCCTGATCGACCGGCCCATAAGGCCGCTGTTCGCCGAAGGCTACATGAACGACACGCAGGTGACCGTCACGGTGCTCAGCCACGACATGGAGAACGATCCGGATGTCGTTGCCATGGTGGCGGCCTCCGCCGCGCTGACCATTTCCGGCCTGCCCTTCATGGGCCCCATCGGGGCCGCCCGGGTCGGCTATATCGCGGGCGAATACAAGCTCAATCCCTATATCGACGACCTGCCGGAATCGGCGCTCGATCTCGTGGTCGCCGGCACCGGTGACGCCGTGCTGATGGTGGAATCGCAGGCCAGCGAACTCAGCGAAGATGTCATGCTGGGCGCCGTCATGTTCGGGCACGAGCAGATGAAGCCCGTCATCGAGGCCATCATTTCGCTGGCCGAGGAATGCGCAAAGGAGCCCTGGAGCGTCGAGAAAGCCGATCTTTCCGAGATCGAGGCAAAGGTCCGTCCACTGATCGAGGAGGATCTGCGCGCGGCCTACCGGATTGCGGGAAAGACGGAGCGTCAGGAGGCGATCGCCGCCACGCGCGACAAGATGTATGCCGCGTTTGGCGAGGAAAGCGCCGAGCCCGCGGACCCGACGCTGCTCGACAAGGTGTTCAAGTCGGTGGAGAAAAACATTGTCCGCGGCGGCATCCTGGAGACAGGGCAGCGCATTGACGGCCGCGACTTGCAGACCGTACGCCCCATCGAGGCCGAAGTGGGCATCCTGCCCCGTGCCCACGGTTCCGCGCTCTTCACGCGCGGCGAGACCCAGGCGCTGGTGGTCACCACTCTGGGCACGGGCGATGACGAACAGTTCGTGGACGCGCTGGAAGGCACTTACCGTGAAAATTTCATGCTGCACTACAATTTCCCGCCCTATTCGGTGGGCGAGACGGGCCGCGTGGGCTTCACGGGACGGCGCGAAGTGGGACACGGCAAGCTCGCCTGGCGGGCGATCCGCGCCATGCTGCCGGACAGGATGGATTTTCCGTATACGATCCGTGTGGTCTCCGAGATCACCGAGTCGAACGGTTCCTCGTCGATGGCGACCGTGTGCGGAACGTCGCTGTCGCTCATGGACGGCGGCGTGCCCCTGAAGCGGCCGGTGGCCGGCATCGCCATGGGCCTCATCAAGGACGACGACCGGTTCGCAGTCCTTTCCGACATTCTCGGGGACGAAGACCATCTGGGCGATATGGACTTCAAGGTCGCCGGCACGTCGGAGGGTGTCACCTCCCTGCAGATGGACATCAAGATCACCGGCATTACCCGGGAGATCATGGAGACGGCGCTCAACCAGGCCCGGGACGGCCGCCTGCACATTCTGAACGAAATGAGCAAGGCAATCTCCGAGGCCCGCACCGAGCTTGGAGCCTATGCCCCGCGCATTGAGGTCATCACCATCCCCGTGGAGAAGATTCGCGACGTGATCGGAACCGGCGGCAAGATAATCCGCGAAATCACGGAAACCACGGGCGCCAAGGTCGACATCAGCGACGACGGCACGGTGAAGGTGGCCTCGCCCGATCAGGCGACCATCGACGCCGCCCTGAAATGGATCAAGTCCATCACGGCCGAACCGGAAGTGGGCGAGATCTATGACGGCAAGGTGGTCAAGGTCGTGGATTTCGGCGCCTTCGTGAATTTCTTCGGCACCCGTGACGGACTTGTGCATATCTCCCAGCTTGCCGACCGCAAGGTGGGCAAGGTCACCGACGTGGTGACGGAAGGCGATTCCGTGAAGGTCAAGCTCATGGGCTTCGACGACCGCGGCAAGGTTCGGCTGTCCATGAAGGTGGTGGATCAGGAAACGGGCGAGGACCTGACGAAGAAGAAGGAAACGCAGCCCGCGGAATAATTCTTCTGCAGGCAGAACGTTAAAAGGGCGGCCTCGTGCCGCCCTTTTTTCAGGGCGCGGAACCCGCCGCAGAATCAAACGTCCCCCGCATCCTCCTTCAGATCCTTGTCGGAGAGCCCTTGCGCCTTCAGGTCGGAGATGCGCGGCATGCCGACGACGTTGTAGCCGCAGTCCACATGGTGAACCTCACCGGTAACGCCGCCCGAAAGGTCGCTCAGCAGATAGAGCGCCGCGCCTCCCACATCGTCCAGATCGAGGCCGCGGCGGACGGCGGCATGCAGGCGCGTCCATTTGAACATGGCGCGCGCCTCGCCGATGGCCGCGCCCGAGAGCGTGCGCATGGGGCCCGCGGAAACGGCGTTCACCCGGATCCCCTCCGCACCCAGATCGACGGCGAGATAGCGCACGCTCGCCTCGAGCGCCGCCTTGGCCACCCCCATGACATTGTAATTGGGGAAAACCCGCTCGGAGCCCGCATAGCTGAGCGTCAGAAGCCCCGGCCCGCCGGGGGCCTGCGAGTTCAGCATCAGCGGCCGCGCACGCCTTGCAACGTCCGTGAACGAATAGCAGGAGATATCGAGCGAGCGGCGGAAATTCTCGCGGCTCGTGTCCACATAGCGGCCTTTCAGTTCATTGCGGTCCGAGAAGGCGATCGCGTGGATCAGAAAATCGAGCCGGCCCCAACTCTTGCCGAGCGTCTCGAACGCCGTATCGAGAGAGGCGTTATCCTCAACGTCCGCTTGCAGAAGATGGGCGGCATTGACGCTTTCGGCGAGCGGACGAACGCGACGCTCGAAAGCCGCGCCCTGATAGGTGAAGGCCAGCTCCGCACCGTGAGAGGCAAGCAGCTTCGCGATGCCCCAGGCGATCGAGTGGTCGTTGGCCACGCCCATGACGAGGCCGCGCCGGCCCCGCATCAATTCACCGGTCAGGACCCGTTCCATAACGCTCCCCTCTCTTGCCGTTTTCGTGTGCGGTGCCGCTCGATCGTTCGGCGGCGGAACTTCAGTCGTGAACTTTCCGGAACACCAGCGTTCCGTTGGTGCCGCCGAACCCGAAACTGTTCGAGAGCACGCAATCCAGGTCCACATTTTCACGCAACTCGCGAACCACGGGCGCATTGCCCACGGCCGGGTCCATCTCCTCGATATGGGCCGAGGCTGGAATGAAACCGCCTTCCATCATGAGCAGCGAGTAGATCGCCTCATGGACGCCCGCAGCGCCCTGGCTGTGCCCGGTGAGCGATTTGGTGGCGCTGATGGGCGGCATGTCGCCGTTGAAGACTTCGCGCAGCGCCTCGATTTCGGGAATGTCGCCGATGGGCGTCGAGGTCGCATGCGGGTTGATGCAGTCGATGGGCCCATCCACCGTGGCCAGGGCCTGGCGCATGCAGCGCACCGCGCCTTCGCCGGAAGGCTGCACCATGTCGTGGCCGTCGGAGGTGGCGCCGAAGCCGGCGATTTCCGCATATATCCGGGCGCCGCGCGCCTTCGCCCGCTCCAGTTCCTCCAGCACCAGAATGCCGCCGCCGCCGGAAATCACGAACCCGTCGCGGTTGACGTCATAGGGCCGGCTTGCGGTCTCCGGCCGGTCGTTGAAGCGGCTGGACATGGCGCCCATGGCGTCGAACAGCACGGAAAGCGTCCAGTCCAGTTCTTCGCCCCCGCCTGCGAACATCACGTCCTGCTTGCCCCACTGGATCATCTCCGCGGCGTTGCCGATGCAGTGCGTGGAGGTGGAGCAGGCCGAACTGATGGAATAGCTGATGCCCTTGATGCCCATGGGCGTCGCCAGCGTCGCCGAGCAGGTGCTCGACATCGCCTTGGGCACCTGTGTGGGGCCCACCCGCTTGGGGCCCTTGTCCCGGGCGACATCCGCCGCCTGCACGATGGCCTTGGTGGATGGGCCGCCCGAGCCCACGATCAGGCCCGTGCGCTCGTTGGAAATGTCGTTCTTCTCAAGCCCGGCGTCCTCGATCGCCTGTTGCAGGGCGATCCAGGCATAGGCCGCGCCGTCTCCCATGAAACGGCGGGTCTTGCGGTCCAGCGCTTCCTCCAGATCGAGCTTGATCGAACCGTGAACATGGCTGCGGAAGCCGAGGCGTTCATAGTCCGGCGCCTTCTCTATGCCGGACCGGCCCTCGCGCAGCGAAGCTGCGACTTCGTCCGCCGAATTGCCGATTGAACATACGATACCCAGTCCGGTAACCGCGACGCGCCTCATGATGTCATCCTCTGAAAAAAGAGTGTTCGAAACGGGCCGGTATGCGGATCACGCCGCCGCGCCGTCATCCTGGAACAGTCCGACGCGCAGATCGGCGGCGGTGTAAATCGTCTCGCCGTCCACCTGCATTTCGCCGTCGCCGATGGCCATCACAAGCCGGCGGGTGATCACCCGTTTGAAATCTATGTGGTAACGAACGAGGCGATGTTCAGGGAGCACCATGCCGCTGAATTTCACTTCGCCCACGCCCAGCGCGCGGCCCTTGCCCGGTGCGCCGGTCCAGCCCAGGAAAAAACCCACGAGCTGCCACAGCGCGTCGAGCCCCAGACAGCCGGGCATCACCGGGTCGCCCTCGAAATGGCATTTGAAGAACCAGAGGTCGGGATCAACGTCGAATTCCGCCTCGATGCGGCCCTTGTCATGGGCGCCCCCGCTGTCGCTGACATCGGTGATGCGGTCGAACATCAGCATGGGCGGCAGAGGCAGGCGCGGACCGTCGGTGTCGGCGAACAGTTCGCCGTGACCGCAGGCGATCAGGTCGTCATAGTCGTAGGCGGATTTGCGATTTTGCATGCTGGCCCGGTCCGTCCTTTCGGCTTGCTTTCGCGCTTCCCGGCCGTCCGGAGCGTGCCGGCGCGGGCCGGAACGGCGGCCAGGCCGAGCGCATTGCTTGACTTGGCCGCGCGAGGGTACGATTTGGAACGTGCGCGGCGCAAGGCGTCACGTCAAGATGACGGCGATGTCATCTTTCAGGATAAGGTTCGCTTGAGGTTACATGGAACGGGGCCGGCAGATGGATGAGAGTCCGAGCCGTGGCTATAGCGACGAGAAGGCGGCGCGGGCGCTTCGCCGCGTAAATTTGCGCCCCACGCGCCAGCGCCTTGCTCTCTGCCGCCTCCTGTACGGGCGGGGCAACCGTCATGTGACGGCCGAAGTCCTGCACGGCGAGGCCCGCGACCTGAACCTTTCCGTGTCCCTCGCGACCATATACAATACACTCCATCAGCTCACCGCCGCGGGTCTGCTGCGGCAGGTGATCGTCGATGGCGCGAAAATTTATTTCGACACCAACACGTCCGACCATCCCCACTATTTCCTGCAGGAAGACGGGGCCCTGTCCGACGTGCCGGGCGGCGGCGTCAGGATTGACGGCCTGCCGGAACCGCCGCCGGGCACGGAAATCGAACGGGTCGACGTGGTGGTGCGCCTGCGGCACAAGCGGTCCTCCTGATCTGCGGTTTCTCAGATGAATCTCCCGTTCCCGGGAATGTGAAAACGGCCTCCGCGGGCGCGAAGGCCGTCAGCACTTGGCCCGTTGGAGCCAGCGCCGGGCATTGGTGATGTCCGGCGCCTCCAGGGGTCAGTATTCCGGCTTGGGCACGTCCCGTTCCTGCGGGTCGGCCATGTCCCATTTGCCGGAGAAATAGTCCTTCGCGATTTTCAGCACGATGGGACTGAGCATGGTGAGCGCAATCAGGTTGGGTGCGGCCATGAGCGCGGTCAGCGTGTCGCCGATCAGCCAGACCAGGGTCACGATATTTTTGATCCCCTGATCTTCCACGACCAGAATGGCCGCTCCGAAAAACGTCCACAGGACCCAAAGCACGCGGAAGGGTACGATGATCTTTTCGCCGAACAGGAACTCAGCGCAGCGCTCGCCATAATAGCTCCAGCCCAGAATGGTGGTGAAGGCAAAGACCACCAGCGCTACGGTGACGAAGGTCTCCCCGCCCGTGAACGCCTGTTCGAATGACCATGTGGTCAGGCGCACATCGGAGAGGCAACCCTCAATGGCGCCCCCCGCATTGAGCATGGCGACGGAATTGCAGTTCCCGGTGATCGAATCCCAGTACATGAGGAGGATCACCAGACCGGTGACCGTGCAAACCACGATGGTATCTATGAAGATCCCGATCATGGCCATCAGGCCCTGATCAGCCGGGTGATCGACCTGCGCGGCGGCATGGGCGATAGGCGAGGAGCCCTGGCCTGCCTCGTTGGAGAAGATGCCGCGCGCCACGCCCCATTTGATGGCGAGCCAGAAGGCCACGCCGGCGAAGCCCCCGGCCGCGGCCTCATAGCCGAACGCGCTGCGGAAGATCAGGCCGAACACGGCGGGCACCTGATCGATATGCAGGGCGATGATAATGATCCCGCCGCCGAAATAGCCGATTGCCATGAAAGGTACGAGAATGCTGGCAACCTTGGCGATCCACCGGATACCGCCGAGGATGACCGCGGCGGCGCCCCCCGCGAGAAGTAATCCCGTTATGATGGGGATTTGCCAGCCCAGCGCCTTCGCCTGCGCGGCATCCATGGTTCCGAGATTGAAGCTGCCCTTGACGGCGGCGGCCACTGAATTGGCCTGAATATAGCTGCCCGTGCCCAGCGCCGCGAATATGCCGAATGTGGCGAAGACCACACCCAGCCAGACCCATTTCTGCCCCAGCCCGTTCTTGATGTAGTACATGGGACCGCCTACCGTGCGCCCGTCCTTGTCTTTTTCCCGGTAATGCACGGCCAGCGAGGCTTCCGCAAAACTGGTCGCCATGCCCACCAGTGCGGTGATCCACATCCAGAACAGAGCGCCGGGGCCGCCGAGCGCCAGACCGATGGCGACGCCCCCGATATTACCCGTGCCGATGGTGGAGGAGAGCGTGGTCATCAGCGCCCCGAAGGACGAAACGTCGCCGCCCTTGGGCGCATATTTGAACTTGTGGAAGCCGAGAAGGCGCGACACACCCCCACCGAAGCGGCGTACCTGAAGGCCTCTGGTGCGGATCGTAAAATAGATGCCGACCAGCAACAGCAGGGCCAGCATTGGCGGGCCCCAGACGACATTGTTAATCGCCCTGATCCCGTCTTCGATAAGTTCAAGCATACCCGGCTCCCCTTCAACTCCGCGGCACGCGATTTCCGCATGCCCGCCGCCACCTTGTCTGGTCTTTTCGCGGTACTGTTCTCCCCCGCCTGAAGCGGACTTTGCATCCCGCTCAGGCAAATCGCGTCATTGGAGCTTATATTTGCGGCCTAGTCGATCCCCTCTTCGTGTTCGTAGAGGCCCCACAGGCCCGCGCGTGGCAGCCAGCCCGTATAGCCTCGCACCGTGACCCGGCACCAGTGTGCACCGCATTTGCGGATTGTTCCGATCAGACCCGGTTCGACGAGCGCCACAGGCGCGGAGGCCGGATCGGGGCGGCGGCGCAGAACGCTTACGTCGTCGCCGCTGATGATGACGCCGCGACGGTCCGAAAGCTGCGAGGCGTGCACCCAGCCCTTATCGCCGTCCACATCCCTGATGCGCCGCCAGTGCTCCGCTTCCGCGATGACCTCCACAGGCATGCCCCGGCGCTCGACATAGTCCCAGTCGATCCGGTGGCGGAGGCCGGGGCCCCGGCGCAGATGCACCTTGTTGAATTTGAGGGAGACGAAGCGCGGCAGGGGCAGGCCGGTTGCCGGGCCCTTTGTGACGCCGGGCTCCCCGCCGGCCGGGCCTTCCGTTCCGCCGGAAGCGGCTGACGCCAGCAGAAGGGCCGCCAGAACCGCCATGCCGGCTGTCTGCAAACGCTGCATGCCTCCGCCCCGTCCCGCAAATATTCCGCGCTCCAATCAATTAAGCCGATCAGTACAGACTGCTTCGGCAGGCGGTCAACCATACGCGCGCCCGCACC
Source organism: Alphaproteobacteria bacterium (assembly GCA_046538635.1). GTDB lineage: Bacteria > Pseudomonadota > Alphaproteobacteria > JAJFIK01 > JAJFIK01 > JBKHIN01. The sequence goes on along the minus strand of JBKHIN010000001.1, from coordinate 15,291 downwards.
CGCCTTTGCATTTGTCTCGGGGCCTGAGTCTGGTACATGATCGCTTGCCGCGGCGCGGAAGACGCGCATATCCCCGCCCGGCGCCCGCCCAGCCAAGGAGAAACGCAACGCATGAGCGCATCCCGGCCCCTGGTCATCGTGACGCGCAAGCTGCCCGAGCCCGTCGAAACCCGCATGGCGGAACTCTTCGATGTGCGCCTCAACGAATCCGACACGCCGATGTCCGCCGCTGAATTGACCGAGGCCGCGCGTGCGGCGGACGTCCTCGTGCCCACGGTTACCGACCGGATCGACTCGCGCATTCTGGCCCAGGCGGGAGACCGGCTCAGGCTGATCGCCAATTTCGGCAATGGCGTGGACAATATCGACGTGGAGTCGGCCCTGAGCCGGGGCATCACCGTCACCAATACGCCGGGCGTGCTGACCGAGGACACGGCCGATCTGACCATGGCCCTGATCCTCGCCGTGCCCCGCCGCTTGATCGAGGGCGCGGCGCTGATGCGCAATGCACCGCAGGACTGGCATGGCTGGGCGCCCACCTGGATGCTGGGCAATCGTATTTCCGGCAAGCGGCTGGGCATTGTGGGCATGGGCCGCATCGGGCAGGCCGTGGCGCGCCGCGCCCGTTCCTTCGGCCTGCAGATCCACTATCACAACCGTCGCCGGGTGCCTGACGCGGTCGAGAGCGAACTCGAGGCGACCTACTGGGAGAGCCTCGATCAGATGCTGCGGCGCATGGACATCGTTTCCATCAACTGCCCGCACACGCCCGCTACCTTTCACCTGCTTTCCGCGCGGCGTCTGGAGCTGCTGAAACCCTCCGCCTATCTGGTCAACACCGCGCGCGGCGAGGTGGTGGACGAGAACGCCCTCGCCCGCATGCTGGAGGCGGGGCGCATCGCGGGCGCCGGCCTCGACGTCTACGAGCATGAACCGGCCGTGAACCCCAAGCTGCTCAAGGCGGAGAACGTGGTGCTGCTGCCCCATCTGGGCTCCAACACCATCGAGGGCCGCGTCGAGATGGGCGAGAAGGTCCTCATCAACATCAAGACCTTCGCGGATGGCCACAAGCCGCCCGATCGGGTGCTGCCGTCCATGTTGTGAGCATGTCCGAAAAGACAGCAGCGCACCGGTCAGGCCGCCGCGCCGATCGCGGTTGCCGTCAGGGCCGGCTCCGCTTCCAGCACTTCCTGCATGCGCACCAGCGGCATTTCGTCGAGCCCTTCCGAGACGGCGGCGTTCAGCAGCGCGTCCACGGCGGAAGCCGACCGGACAAGGGCTTGCCGGGGCGTGCGGCCGTCGAGCATGTGGCCGAGGAACAGCGCCGCCATGAGGTCGCCGGAACCGTGCGGCGGCGCTTCGAGCAGGTTGACCGGCACAATCCATGCTTCGTCTGGCGTCACCGCCAGCGTGCCGATTTCACGCGCCCCTATCGGGATCGAGGTTGCCAGTACGAGCGGCGCGGAGAGACGGCGGGCGGCGGTGATGGCGGTTTCGGGGCTATCCACCGGGCGGCCTGACAGGTGAGCCAGTTCGAACGCGTTGGGCGTAACGATATCGGCGAGGGGGGTCAGAAGCTCGCGAAAGTCCTGTACCAGATGCGTGTCCACATAAATGCCGCCGGGCACGTCTCCGAACACCGGATCGCAGAGATAGAGCGCATGAGGATTGGCGGCCCTGGTCCTGCGAACGGCGGCGGCCACGACTTCCGCCTGGGCCCGGGCGCCCAGATATCCCGAGAGCACAGCGCCGCAGCGCGCGAGCCAGCCCCGCTCCTCGACGCCCGAAATCATGTCCGCCAGCCAGGCGGCCGGCACCGTCCGGCCCCGCTTGCCGCCATGTCCCGGCTGGTTGGAAAACAGGACCGTTGGGACCGCCCAGACGTCGTGTCCCCGCCGTTGCAGGGCGAAGGCGGCGGCCGAATTGCCCACATGGCCGTAGGCAACGTGGGACTGGATGGAGAGGATGGCGGTCATGTCTTTGATCGGCACATCGGAACGGGTTAACCCTTTTACGGCATGTTCCGGTCACTTCGAAACGGGAAGCCTTGCATGAGCCAGACCGATTCCGGCATCCGGCCGCGCCGTTCCGTGCTTTACATGCCCGGCTCGAACCAGCGCGCCCTGGAAAAGGCCAAGTCACTTGCCGCCGATGCGCTGATCCTCGATCTGGAGGATGCCGTCGCTCCCGACGCCAAGGAAACGGCGCGCGGCCTCGTCTGCGCCGAAGTCCAGGCGCGCGGCTATGGCCCGCGCGAGGTTGTGGTGCGCGTCAACGACGTTTCGGGCCCCTGGGGTGAGGCCGACCTGAAGGCGGTCGCCGAGGCGGGGCCCCACGCCGTGCTGGTGCCCAAGGTGCAGTCGGCGGACGATGTTTCTCGCCTCAGCGGCATGCTGAACGGCCTGGGCGCGCCGGAGGGGATGGCGCTCTGGGCGATGATGGAAACGCCCGCCGCCATCCTGCATGCGGAGGCCATTGCCGCAACGGCAGAGGACACACGGCTGCGCGCCTTTGTGATGGGAACCAATGATCTTGCCAAGGAGCTTCGCTGCGCGCTGACCCCGGGGCGCGCGCCGCTCATGACTGCGCTTTCCATCCCGCTGCTCGCTGCACGCGCGCACGGGCTCGCCATTATCGACGGCGTTTTCAACAACATACAGGATACGGACGGCTTCATACAGGAATGCCGTCAGGGGGCGGATTTCGGCTTCGACGGCAAGACATTGATTCATCCCACGCAGATCGAACCCTGCAACCGCATCTTCGCGCCGGACCCGGACGAAGTGGCCTTCGCCCGGCGCGTGATCGCTGCCTTCGACGAACCGGAGAATGCGGGCAAGGGCGTGCTGAAGGTCGACGGCCGCATGGTCGAACGCTTGCACGCCGAACAGGGACGGCGCCTTGTCGCGATGGCCGATGCGATTGCCTCAAGGGAGGGGCCTTCTTGATGCCTTATTCGAAGACCACCCCCGGCAATTTCTTCGAGGATTTCGAACTCGATCAGGAGATCGTCCACGCCACGCCGCGCACGGTCACGGGAGGAGACGTTGCTCTTTACACGGCGCTCTACGGCTCCCGCTTCGCCCTCCAGTCCTCGGACGCCTTTGCCCGGGCCTGCGGTCTGAAACAGGCGCCGGTGGATGACCTGCTCGCCTTTCACATCGCCTTCGGCAAGACGGTTCCGGACATCTCGCTCAATGCCGTCGCCAATCTGGGATATGCACAAGGCCGTTTCCCGGCGCCCGTCTATCCGGGCGATACCCTGAGCGCGCGCAGCCGCGTCATCGGGCTCAAGGAAACCTCCAGCGGCAAGACCGGCATCGTCTATGTGCGTACGGAGGGGCGCAATCAGCGCGGCGAAACCGTGCTCTCCTATGTGCGCTGGGTGATGGTGCGCAAACGCGATGAAAACGCGCCCGCTCCGGAACCGGTTGTCCCCGATCTGCCGGATGCCGTTCCGGCGGCGGAGCTCAAAGTGCCCGGAGGGCTGACATTCCGGAATTTCGACACGGCTCTCTCCGGATCGCCCCATCTGTGGGGCAACTACGAAACCGGCGAGCGCATCGACCATGTGGACGGCATGACCGTGGAAGAGGCCGAACACCAGCTCGCCACACGCCTCTACCAGAACACGGCCCGGGTGCATTTCAACCAGCATTCGGAATCGCAGGGCCGGTTCGGGCGGCGGCTGGTCTATGGCGGCCACGTCATCAGTCTGGCGCGGGCGCTCTCCTTCAACGGGCTGGGCAATGCCTGTCTGATCGCGGGCATCAATGGCGGTGTGCATGCGGCTCCGCTGTTCGCGGGTGAAACGGTATTTGCGTGGTCGGAAGTGCTCGGCAAGGCGGAGGTCGCGGGGCGCGCCGATGTGGGCGCCGTGCGCCTGCGCCTTGTGGCGACGAAGGACCGCCCGTGCGCCGGATTTCCCTACAAGGGCGAGGACGGCAAGTATCTCCCCGCGGTGATCCTCGATTTCGATTACTGGGCGCTGATCCCCCGCTGAGGGCTGCCGCCTGATGTCGCCATCGCGGGACGCCGTGGCATAAAGTGTGCTGCGCCGGCACTCGCCTCTCGCGCCGTGCGGCGGAATTTTCTATTGTTCCTTTCAGATACATTCGACAGGTCCGGGGGAGACGGTCATGCGCGGATACGGGATTCTGGCGGCCGCTGCCGCCATTCTGGCGGGAACGGCTGGCGCGGCGGCAAACGGGCCGGCCGCCGAAGGGGCGCCGGAAGCCGAAGGCAGCATCGGCTATGGCGTCTACGAGGTTCATGACTGGGCCGGAATTTATGTGGGTGTCCTGGGCGGCTGGCTGTGGGGTGAGGACGAAATGCTTGAGACACTCACCGAGTTCGGCACCCCCACTGATACTCCGCGGCCCTATGACACGGACGGTTTCACGGTCGGCGGCGTGCTGGGCATCAATATGCAGACCGGCCCCTGGGTTTATGGCGGCGAGGTCGATCTCGAATATGCTGATTTCTCCGGCCGCTTTGACTGGGGCAACGGCAATGGCACGATCAAGGAAATCGGCATTCTGGGCTCGCTGAGGGCCCGCGCCGGTTACGCCACCGACTGGTTCTATCTCTACGGCACGGGCGGACTGGCCGCCGGCGATGTGGACATGGTGACCTTCGACGGTCCGCCGCCGCTGGAAACCATTTCGGGCAGCCAGACCGAGTTCGGCTGGACCGCCGGCGGCGGCATCGAGGTGGAACTCTGGGACGACTGGTCGGCGGGCGTCGAATACCGCTACACGGATCTGGGCACCACCGAAATCAACGGCTTCATCTTCCCTGTTGAGGAGAACGGGCAGAGCAGGGAGGTGGATCGCACCTATACGCACACCAACCGGTTCCACGCCGTGCGGGCCCGGCTGATCTGGCGCATGCACATCTGACGGCGTTATCGCTGCGTGAATTCCGCATGAATCTCGAGCGTGACGTCGCTGCCGATCAGCGGCGTCATGCGGTCCAGCCCGAAGTCGGTCCTGTCCACCGTGCCCGTGGCTTTAAAACCGAGCGTATAGAGGCCTGTCTGGATGTGGCGGCCCTGGCCCGTCAATTCCACGTCAAGCGTCACCGGCCGGGTGCGCCCCATTAAGGTGAGATTGCCGGTTACCTTGCCCTTTTCAGGACCGGTCTGTTCGATGCCCGTGCTGACGAACCGGATCCCGGGATGAGCACGCACGTCGAACCATTTCTCGCCGCGCAGTTCTCGTGCAAAGTCCGGATTGTTCACGTCCAGCGAGGCGGCGTCGACCGTCACCTCGAGCTTCGCGGCTGTCGGAAACTCCGGATCGAAACTCAGCTCTGCATCGAATGAGTTGAAGCGTCCCACATAATCCGAAAACCCCAGATGATTTACCTTCCACAAAAGGGCGGCATGATCCTGATCAAGGACGTAATCCCCCGCGGCCTCATTCTCTTCGAATGCGGGAGCGGCCGTGTACAGGCAAACGCATGTCATGGCTCCCGCCATGGCCGTCCGGAGGCGCGCTGCGGGACGGAACAGGTCCATAGGAATACTCTCCTCGCTTGGGGCGGAGATGTCAGCAGCGGACAATCTGGAACAGGGGAGGGCCCGCAGCAACATGGGCGGCGCGGTTTCCCGGACACTTTCGGGTCACAATGCCGCGCGCACTTGCCGGGGCAGGTTCCCCGGGCATTTGACTTAGCAAGGGCAGATTCTACACTCGCAACCGCTTTGGAGGGGTCGTTTCTGTCCGAGGAGTAAAGCACGGTCCTGGCGCTCACACGTCAAACGTTCGTGCGCTTTCGGGACGCCACGTCCTGTCCGGACGCACTTTCACGGGGAGCATCGTAATGGCCACCACGTCCGAATCCGGGGCCGGTGATAACCGGCCGCTCTCGCCGTTTCTATGGCACTGGCGCTGGCACCTCTCGATGCTGACATCCATCCTGCACCGGATCATGGGTGTCGCGCTTTCCTTCGGCATGATTTTTCTGGCCGCCTGGTTCGTGAGCGCCGCCATGGGCCCGGAAGCCTATGCGGTCTTCCAGCGCGCCGCCGGTCATCCGATTGGCCTCGTGGTGCTGTTCGGATTCACGTTTGCGGCCGTGTACCACACGATAAGCGGCATCCGGCATTTGTGCTGGGACGCCGGAATCGGGTTCGGCAGAGAGAAGCTGTGGCCGGTCAGCGTTCTGGTGATCTTCAGCGCGGTTGCCGTAACGGTGCTGATCTGGGTGGCGGCCTATGCCTGGCGGGGAGGCGCGCTATGAGCGATTCGGAACATATCTATACGCCGCTGAAGAAGGCGCGCGGCCTGGGATCGTCGGGGCACGCCATCGGCCACTGGATTGCCGAGCGCGTCAGCGCCATTTTCCTGATCCCGCTGATGGTATTCCTGCTGGCCTCGATCGTCGCCTATGCGGGTGCGGACTATCCCACGATGATCGCCTATCTGGCGCATCCGGTGGTGACGGTCCTGATGATCTTTTTCACCCTTGCCTCGCTCTATCACATGTCCCTGGGGCTCGGCGTGATCATAGAGGATTACATCGGCAAGCCGGGCAGCCGTGTCTTTCTGAAGCTTGTCGTCAATTTCCTGGCGGTCCTGGTGGGTCTGGTCAGCGTGCTGGCCCTCCTGCGCATCAGCTTCACCTCGTGAGGAACGGCCATGCCGGCATATGAAGTCATCGATCACAAGTTCGACGTGGTGGTGGTGGGCGCAGGCGGCTCCGGCCTGCGGGCGACACTCGGTGCGGCCCAGGCCGGCCTGAGGACCGCCAACATCACCAAGGTATTCCCCACACGCTCCCATACGGTGGCTGCACAGGGCGGCATCTCCGCAGCTCTGGGCAATATGGGGGAGGATGACTGGCGCTGGCACATGTACGACACCGTAAAGGGGTCGGACTGGCTGGGCGATCAGGACGCCATCGAATATCTGTGCCGTAACGCCCCCGAGGCCGTTTACGAGCTGGAACACTGGGGCGTGCCCTTTTCGCGGACGGAGGACGGCCGGATCTATCAGCGCGCCTTCGGCGGCATGACGCGCAATTACGGCGAGGGCTCCGTGCAGCGCACCTGCGCCGCCGCCGACCGCACGGGTCACGCGATCCTGCACACCCTTTACGGCCAGTCCGTGCGGAATTCGGTGGAATTCTTCATCGAATATTTCGCCCTCGATCTCATCATGGATTCCGAAGGCGCTTGCCGGGGCGTCATGGCCTGGAACCTGGACGACGGCAGCATTCACCGTTTTGCCGCCAAGCGCGTGGTGCTGGCCACAGGCGGGTACGGACGGGCCTATTTCTCGTGCACCTCCGCGCACACGTCCACCGGCGACGGATCGGGGATGGTGCTGCGCGCCGGCCTGCCGCTTCAGGACATGGAATTCGTGCAGTTCCATCCGACCGGGATTTATGGCGCCGGTGTCCTGATTACCGAAGGGGCGCGGGGTGAAGGCGGCTATCTCACCAATTCCGAGGGCGAACGGTTCATGGAGCGTTACGCGCCCTCGGCCAAGGACCTGGCCTCGCGGGACGTGGTTTCGCGGGCCATGACCATCGAGATCCGCGAAGGGAGAGGCGTGGGCAAGGAAGGCGACCATATCAACCTGCATCTCGACCACATCGATCCCAGGGTGCTGGCCGACCGTCTTCCCGGCATCAGCGAGTCCGCGCGCATTTTCTCGGGCGTGGACGTCACGAAGAAGCCGATCCCGGTCCTGCCTACCGTGCACTACAATATGGGCGGTATACCGACGAATTATCACGGAGAGGTCGTGACTCTGAAAGACGGTGAGCCGGACAGGGTCGTTCCCGGCCTGATGGCGGTAGGAGAGGCGGCGTGCGTTTCCGTTCACGGCGCCAACCGGCTGGGGTCCAATTCCCTGATCGATCTGGTGGTGTTCGGCCGCGCGGCGGCCGATCGCTGTGCGGAAACCGTGGAGCGCGGCGCCCAGCCGGACCTGCCGGCGGAGGCGGGCGATGAGGCGCTCGCCCGGCTCGACCGCTTCCGCCATGCCGACGGCGACACGCTCACCTCCGAGCTTCGCCTGGCCATGCAGCGCACCATGCAGACCAATTGTGCCGTCTTCCGCACCGCGGAAATTCTCGAGGAGGGGCAACGGAAGATCCGCGAGGTCTATCAAAGCGTCAACGACATCAAGGTCGTCGATCGCTCCATGATCTGGAATTCCGATCTGGTCGAGACGCTGGAATTCGACAATCTCCTTTGCCAGGCCATGGTGACCGTGGACAGCGCCGCCAACCGTACCGAGAGCCGGGGCGCGCATGCCCGCGAGGACTTCGCGGAACGCGACGACGAGAACTGGATGAAGCACACGCTGTCCTGGTGGTCGGACGGCGAAAGCCGGCTCGATTACCGGCCGGTGCATGCCCGCACCCTGACGAACGATGTGCAGTATTTTCCGCCCCAGAAGCGGGTTTATTGAGAGCGGTTCCGCCGGCGGTTCCGGCGGGAACGAATCGGGAGCCCTTACATGGTTGAGCTCGCACTGCCCAGAAATTCCCGGGTCCGCAAGGGAAAGACGGTTAAAGCGCCCGCCCGTGCCGACGGTTCGCGCCCGAAGAAGACCAGGAAGTTCAAGATTTACCGGTGGGATCCGGAGGCGGGCCAGAACCCGCGCCAGGACACGTTCGAGGTCGATCTGGAGACCTGCGGGCCCATGGTTCTGGACGCGGTCATCAAGATCAAGAACGAGATGGATCCCACGCTGGCCTTCCGGCGCTCCTGCCGCGAGGGCGTGTGCGGCTCCTGCGCCTTTAACATCAACGGGCGCAATACGCTCGCCTGTACGAAGGCGATCAATGATTATTCCGGCACCATTTCGGTCTATCCGCTGCCGCACATGAAGGTGGTGAAGGACCTCGTGCCCGACCTCACCCATGCCATCGCGCAATATGACTTCATCCAGCCCTGGCTGCAGACGGATACGCCCGACCCGGAAAGGGAATGGCGGCAGACGCCGGAAGACCGGGAAAAGCTCAACGGCCTCTACGAGTGCATTCTGTGCTTCTGCTGCACGACGTCCTGCCCCTCCTACTGGTGGAATCCGGACCGCTATCTGGGGCCCGCGGCCTTGCTGCAGGCCTATCGCTGGATCATCGACAGCCGCGACGAAGCCACGGGCAAGCGCCTTGACCAGCTGGAGGATCCGTACCGGCTCTACCGCTGCCACACCATCATGAACTGCACCCATGTCTGCCCGAAGGACCTGGATCCGGCCAAGGCCATCGCGGAAACCAAGAAGCTGCTTGCGGAACGGTCGATCTAGGCAGGTAGAGGGCTGTCTGCCGCAGTGGTTTGGTGCGCCGGCTCATAACCCGCCGGGCGGCGATGCCCGACGGGTTTGTGCAATCAATCTGTACAGAATTCAGCCCTTGGGCATCAGCACTTCGTCCACGGCATGGATGACGCCGTTCTGGGCGGGAATGTCCGGCTGGGTCACCTGGGCTTCATTGATCCGGACCACGCGCCGGTCCTTGGCATTGATCTGCAACCTGCCGCCTTCCAGCGTTTCGGCGCGCATTCTCTTGCCGGAAACGTCCCCGGCCTTCACTTCGCCCCGGACCACATGATATTTGAGAATTTCGGCCAGTTGGTCCTTGTTCTCCGGCTTCATGAGGTCATTCACCTTCTGTTTGCCCAGCTTGTTGAACGCGGCGTCGGTGGGCGCGAAGATGGTGTACGGACCTCCCCGTTCGAGTTCCTGGGCGAGGCCGGACTTCTCGAGCGCCTGGACGAGGGTGTTGAACTGGCCGGTTCCCCTCGCCGTTTCGAGAATGCCGTCCCGTTGCATTCCGCGCTGCTGCTGTTCCTGCGCACCCTGGGCCAGGGTTCCCGCCAGAGCCAGACTCAGCGCTACCGTGATACCCGAAACCAGATTGAGCAATCGCATCGGAAGTTCCTTTCAGATCCGTGGGTTGTCGCCGCAATGAGCGGTCCTTGCTCATAATGTGCGCGGAGTTTGCCCGAAGCCGGTTTATGAAACCTTGGAACATTGTGGCCGCTTCTGGGCGCCCGTCTTTCCGTTCCCTTCATTGGACCTCCGTCCGTTCGCAGATTGGCTCTCCTTTGTGCACGTCCGGGGGCTTAGGCTGGTCGAGACGCGTTTGGAGGGCGAACCGGCATGAAGATTTTGCTTTATCTGGCGGCGGCTGCCGCTCTGTTGTTCACGCCTGCGGCTTCTGCGCAGGAGGAAAAGAAAACGCCGCCTTGCTCGGCGCCGGAATTCCGCCAGCTCGATTTCTGGGTGGGCACCTGGGATCTGAGCTGGACTCGGGACGGTGAAGCGGGCAGGGGCCGGAATGTTATCACCAACTCGCTGGATGATTGCGTGATCGAGGAACGCTTTACGGTGCTGGGCGGAGAGCGCCCCTTTGCCGGAATGAGCGTGTCCACATACGACGCCAAGGCCGGAACCTGGCGTCAGACCTGGGTGGACAATTCGGGGAACTACCTGCCGTTCAAGGGCGGTCCGTCTGCGGAAGGGTTTCGGTTCCGCCTCGACAACGCCGCCGATGACCGGACAATGCGCATGATCTGGAAGAATGTGAAGGAAGACAGCCTCGACTGGCATTGGCAGCAAAGCAAGGACGGCGGCAAGACGTGGGAAGATCGCTGGGTCATCCATTACGAACGGACGGATGAGACGCCATGAAGAGGCCGGCATGCGCACGCCGAGCTTGATTTGCCACGCAAGTCCTCTGATCACGAAGCGTAAGGGCGCTCTGTGCTAGCCCGTGAGAATTTCGGGCGCCGGGCAGGGAGCAAGGGCGGAAAGCGGCGTGCGCGGCGGATGGATCAGCCCGGCGGGTACGATCTGCGTGATGTGTGCCCGGTTGGCGCGGCCCACGGGCCCGATGCGGTCGATGGCCTGCACGCTGATGCGTCCGGAAGCAGCGGGTGCGTTGAAGGTCATGCGCAAGGGAACGTACCGCGCGCCCCCGACCGCCAGCCGCCCGTCCTCCGTTTCGCCCAGGCCGATCAGGACGATCAGCGCCGTCCGCCGCGCAAGCGAGCGGTAGCCGCCCACGAAATTGCTGGTGGAATAGGCAATCAGGCCTTCATGGCCGGATGACGTCCGGTGGATTTCCCAGGGCTGGACCACATGGGGATGGGCGCCGATCACGGCATGGGCGCCGGCCTCCACGGCCTTGCGGGCAAGCATGCGCTGGGCGGCGTCGGGCGTGTGCGTGTATTCGCGCCCCCAGTGCGGTGTCAGGATGACGGCGTCGACACGCGGGTCGGCGCGCAGCCCGGCGATGAGCTTCAGCACCTTCTCGCGATCCCTGTAACACAGCAGCACCTGGTTCTTCGTGTCGGCAATGCCGTTGGTGCCGTAGGAACAGGCGAGCCAGGCAATGGTCTTGCCTTTCGCTACGGTCAGCGTATGCCAGACGTCCCGTTTCTCCGTCGAACGGCGGGTTCCCGTGGCCTTGATCCCGGCCTTGTTCAGGGCGTCCAGCGTGCGGTCCACGCCGCGCCAGTAACGGTCGAGGGCGTGATTGTTGGCGGTCGAAACCACGTCCACGCCCAGGGCGGCCAGGGCGTTCAGCATCGCTGGCGGATAATTGTATTGCGGATAGCCGGTATAGATGTGCCGGTCCCCGGGCGGCGCCGGCTTCTCGCTGATGCTGCCGTCGACCGCGATGTCCTGTGCCACCGTGCCTTCCAGGTTGGCATAGGCGATGTCGGCGTTGCGCATCAGATCGGCCGTGCCGTGCCAGAGCGACATGAAGCCGAAGGGATGCGTGGCGGCCTGATTTTGCAGGCTGGTCTGGATCAGGAGGTCGCCTACCGCTGCGACCACGATTTCGCTGCCGGGCTTCACCTGAGAGCGGAAGCGCAGGCTGTCCGGCACGGCTTCCACGGCGGCGGGGTCGCCGCAATCCGGTGCGGCGACGGGGTCGGTAAGATAAAAAACGCCGCTGAGCGAATCGGAGAGCCACTCCATTGCGCCGATGAGGGCGGGATGCAGCCAGCGCTGGGCCAGCCCCGCGCCCTCACGCCAATTGCCCGGCGGCCAGAAGACGGCCGCCATGCCGACGGTGACGCCGATCAGGATAAATGCCGCAATGCGGCCGCGCTGCCTGCCCATGAGTTTTCCCCTCCCCGAGCCCCTGGCGGGGCTTGAGCCGACACTATAACGCGCCCCTCCCGGACCCGAAATGATTCCAACGGGCGATATGGAGGGCGCACTTGCCGCGCCCTGCCTTCTTTGCGCGGGCGCGGCGCCGCCGTTAAGATGCGGCGGGCAAACGGCCGTGCCGAGCGCCGGCCCCGAAGGAAGGTGAGGAACCATGACCAGGCAGATCCATCATTTCATCAATGGGGGGCATCAGGAGGGCAAGTCGGGCCGTTTCGGCGATGTGTTTCATCCCGTGAAGGGCGAGGTCCAGGCGAAGGTGGCGCTGGCAAGCGCGGATGAGGCGCGCACGGCCATCGAGGCGGCGCAGGCCGCTTTTCCGGAGTGGGCGGCGACCAATCCGCAGCGGCGCGCACGGGTCATGTTCCGCTTCAAGGAACTCGTCGAAAAACACATGGACGAACTGGCGGCGTTGCTTTCATCCGAACACGGAAAGACGGTCCCCGACGCCAAGGGCGACGTGCAGCGCGGGCTGGAGGTTATCGAATTCGCCTGTGGCATCCCGCACTTGATGAAGGGCGACTTTACCGAGGGCGCGGGGCCGGGCATCGACATGTATTCCATGCGCCAGCCGCTGGGCGTGGTCGCGGGCATCACGCCGTTCAACTTCCCGGCCATGATTCCGATGTGGATGTTCGGCGTCGCCATCGCCTGCGGCAATACGTTTGTGTGCAAACCATCTGAAAAGGATCCGTCGGTCCCCGTTCGTCTTGCCGAGCTGATGATGGAGGCGGGTGCGCCGAAGGGCGTTCTGAACGTCGTCCAGGGCGACAAGGAAGCGGTGGATACGCTGCTTACGGACAAGCGCGTTCACGCGATCAGCTTCGTGGGTTCCTCGGCCGTCGCCGAATACATCTATTCGACCGGCGCCGCGAACGGCAAGCGCGTGCAGGCGATGGGCGGAGCGAAGAATCACGCCATCATCCTGCCTGATGCCGATCTCGACCGGGTCGTGGATGACCTCATCGGCGCGGGCTACGGCTCGGCGGGTGAGCGCTGCATGGCTCTTTCCGTAGCCGTTCCGGTTACGGACGAACTGGCGGATGAACTGGTTCGCCGCCTCAAGCCCCGTGTGGAAGAGCTGAAAGTGGGGCCCTCGGACGATCCCGATGCCCATTTCGGTCCGCTGGTCACGGCCGAGCACCGCGAAAAGGTCAAGGGCTATGTGGATCTGGGCGTCAAGGAAGGCGCCGAACTGGTCGTGGACGGCCGCGACTTCACGCTCCAGGGCTATGAGGACGGCTTCTTCATGGGCGGCTGTCTCTTCGATCATGTCAAGCCGGATATGGACATCTACCACGATGAAATATTCGGTCCGGTGCTTTCCATCGTACGGGCGAAGGATTTTGACGAGGCGGTGGCGCTTCCCTCGGAACATCAGTATGGAAACGGTGTGGCGGTCTATACGCGCGAGGGAGACGCGGCGCGGGAGTTCGCCTCGCGTGTCCAGGTGGGCATGGTAGGCATCAACGTGCCCATTCCCGTGCCGCTCGCCTACCACACATTCGGCGGCTGGAAGCGCTCCGCCTTCGGCGGCGTGAACCAGCACGGGCCGGAGGGCGTGCGCTTCTTCACCAGGATCAAGACCGTGACTCAACGCTGGCCGCGCGGCGGCGTGCGCGACGGGGCGGACTTCGTGATTCCCACGATGAAGTGACACGAGGGCACGGGCGGGCGGTTTCGCCCGCCATTTGCCGGGTCAGAAGGGGCATGAATTCCATGAATAAGGGGGCGCATGGGGGCGTGCTGTTTCTGCTCCCAATTCTGCTGCTGGCGGCCTGTGGCGAGAAAAGCGGAGAGGCAAAGTCCGGAGCGGCAGGCACGGAAAAAGCCGGTTTCGAAGCCGTCATTACCGGAGCTTACGGGGGTGAGGTCTAAATCCCGGAAGATCGAGAGGAACTCATGGCGTCTCGCGGGCGGAGGGGGCCCATGCAACGCTATCACGCCGCACTCGCGCAGGACGCGCTGATCTATGATCCGGCGCAGGAGGAAGCGGCCCGGCGGCTCGACGCATTGCATGGTGCGCTCCGTGGCTATCGGCCGCCTGAGCAGCGCAGCGGGCTGCTCCGTTTCGGCGGCCGGACCGAGCCGGTTCGCGGGCTCTACATTTGCGGCGCTGCGGGCCGGGGCAAGTCCATGCTCATGGACCTGTTCTTCGACACGGCGCCGCTGACTGCCAAACGGCGCGTGCATTTTCATGCCTTCATGCAGGAAATCCACGAGGCCATCGCGGGCTGGCGGCGGCTCGGCGACCGCGAGCGGCGGCGGCGTCTGCGTGAACTGGGCCTGCCCCGGTCGACGGGCGACGATCCCATTCCGCCGGTGGCGCGGCAGGTGTCACGCGACGTCACCCTGCTCGCCTTCGATGAATTCCAGGTCAATGACGTGGCCGACGCCATGCTGCTCGGCCGTCTGTTTGAAGCGCTGTTCGAGGACGGGATCGTGGTGGTCGCCACCTCCAACACGCCGCCGGACGATCTTTACAGGGACGGCCTCAATCGCCAGCTTTTTCTGCCCTTCATCGAGCTGCTGAAAGCACGCATGGATGTTTTCCACCTCGACAGCCCGAACGATTACCGGCTGGGCCGCCTCAACGGACGGGAGGTTTATTTCACGCCCCTGGGCCCAAAGGCGGACCGGGCCATGAACCGGGCATGGCGAGAGCTTACAGGCGGAGAGGTCGGCACGCCCTGCACCATATCGCTCAAGGGCCGCACATTGCACGTTCCGCTCATGGCCAACCGGATGGCGCGCTTTTCCTTTGCGGATCTGTTCGAAAAGCCGCTGGGTGCAGCCGACTATCTGCGCCTCGCGGAACTCTTCCGGGCGGTGTTCGTGGACGGCGTGCCGAAAATGGATCCCGGCATGCGCAACGAAGCACGGCGCTTCATCACCTTCGTGGACGCTCTGTACGAAAAGCGGCGGCGGCTGGTCATGTCAGCCGATGTGCCGCCGATTGAGCTTTATACTGAAGGTGACGGCAGCGCCGATTTCAGCCGCGCCGCCTCAAGGCTGGCGGAAATGCAGTCCGCCGGATATGGCGCGGCGGAAAATCCGGCCTGACGCGCCGGTATGAACGCATCCTTTTTCGCGTTTTCCGAAATGACAGCAGGCTCGTCGATCCGCCGGCGTCCTAAAGCCCGGGGGC